>NZ_PEIG01000008.1 GCF_002749975.1 Gloeocapsopsis sp. IPPAS B-1203
GATGTGCTTTATTTGGCTTTCAAACTATTATTCTTTTCTTGGTTCAGTTGCCCTTCCGGAGGCGCTTTGCGCTCGCCTTTCCTTCTGGCGCTTTACTAATATATCTAACCTCAATCGATATTGTCAAGCTTTTTGGAGAAAGTTTTTCAAAATTGCTGAAAATACAGTAACAGAGGGCATTTGAAAGCAACCATAAGGCAAACTTTGAGAAGGAGTTACGAAAAAAGGTTTGAAATAGGATGAATTTTCAGTCAGTCATTGCGGCATTGCATCAGTTTTGGACTGATCGCGGTTGCTTAATCGCCCAGCCTTATGACATTGAAAAGGGTGCAGGAACGAAAAATCCCCATACATTCCTCAGGGCTTTAGGCCCTGAACCCTGGGCAGTGGCCTATGTTGAACCGTGTCGTCGTCCTACTGATGGACGCTACGGAGAAAATCCTAATCGCTTTCAGTACTACTATCAGTATCAAGTTTTGATTAAGCCTTCACCAGATAACATTCAAGAAATTTATCTTGACTCGTTAAGAGCTTTGGGGATTCGTCCAGAAGATCATGACGTGCGATTTGTGGAGGATAACTGGGAAGATGCCACGGTTGGTGCTTGGGGTACTGGTTGG
The DNA here is from genome assembly GCF_002749975.1 of Gloeocapsopsis sp. IPPAS B-1203. Classification (NCBI taxonomy): domain Bacteria; kingdom Bacillati; phylum Cyanobacteriota; class Cyanophyceae; order Chroococcidiopsidales; family Chroococcidiopsidaceae; genus Gloeocapsopsis; species Gloeocapsopsis sp. IPPAS B-1203. Next base: position 621 of record NZ_PEIG01000008.1, read on the forward strand.
GAAGTTTGGCTCGATGGAATGGAGATTACGCAATTTACTTACTTCCAACAGTGTGGGGGGATTGATTGTCGTCCAGTTTCAATTGAAATTACCTATGGACTGGAGAGGTTAGCAATGTATCTTCAAGAGGTTGAGGCGATTATAAAGATTCAGTGGACAGACAACATTGCTTATGGCGATGTCCACCTGCAAGGAGAAATAGAACAGTGTACTTATAACTTTGAAGCATCAAATCCAGAGTTGTTGTTTACTTTGTTTAATCTATACGAACAAGAAGCACAGCAACTAGCAGATAGAGGATTAGTTTTACCAAGCTTAGATTATGTTTTGAAGTGTTCGCACGCGTTTAACTTGTTAGATGCGCGAGGAGTGATCGCTGTCACGGAACGAACTCGATATATTGCTAGAATCCGTAGCTTAGCAAGGAAAATCGCTCAGCTTTATGTACAGCAAAGAGAAACCCTCGGTTTCCCGCTATTGAAAGCAAAGGGAGGCGTCGAGGCAAATGTTTAACTTAACTGAAGTGTTAGAAGCGATCGCGCTTTGGTTTCGTAGTTTGGGAATACCAGAACCGATTGTGCATTGGGGACACCCAGCAATGATGGCAATTGTCATATTTGTTATGGGTAGCTTTGTGGGATTTGCTGGATGGCGGGGACGAGTTGCGACAGATAAAGCTATCACCAGTAAGAGTTTGGCAGATCATCGGACATTAGCACCGTGGATGTTTTTGTTTATGGCGCTTGGTTATATCGGTGGTGTGTTGTCTTTGGTAATGCAACGTCAGCCGATTAGGGAAAGTCCGCATTTTTGGACAGGTTCGAGTTTGCTAGTGTTGTTGCTAGTGAATGCGGCGATCGCATTATTTGGTTTTGGACGCGATCAAGGTACATTACGCACAATTCACGCCTATTTCGGAAGTACAGTCCTCGGTTTGATGGTTCTTCATGCTGTATTCGGGTTGAAATTAGGTTTAGCGATTTAACAACGCAGATGAACGCAGCTATTCTATGTTTAGCTTTTATTGCAGGTTTGTTATCTACAGCTTTTGTGTGGGGAGGATATGCAGTATTATCTATCGGGATAGTTGCGTCTGTTTTCATTAAACGCTTTTGGCGGGGTAGTCCTAAACCACAAGTTTGGCTAATCGCCGGAGTCATCGGCTTGTTAGCAAGTTTGTACTTTCAAGCGCGGATACCGCAACCAGCAAAGAATGATATTAGTCAGTTAATTGAAAACCAACAGCAAGTTGTTACTGTTCAGGGAGAAATTACAAGTACGCCGCGCTTAACTCGGAGTCAACGAGGACAATTTTGGTTAGCGACGAGTTGGTTGGAAGGAAGTAAAGTCACAGGAAAAGTTTACGTTACTGTACCTTTACTCCAAGCAACAGGGTTATATCCTGGACAAAGAATTGCAGTCACTGGTGTCTTATATCAACCTTCAATAGCAACAAATCCAGGAAGCTTTGATTTTCGGGCGTATTTAGCAAGAGAAAGTACGTTTGCAGGTTTGAGTGGGCGACGAGTTGAAGTTACGGAAGGACAAGAATTTCCTAAATGGGGTTGGTGGAAGATTCGTCAAAAAATTGTGCGATCGCAAGTACGGTGGCTAGGTAGTCCAGAAGGACCACTTGTGAGTTCAATGGTAATGGGTGGCAGAGCAGTTGATTTACCTTATGATATCCGTGACTTATTTGTACAAGTTGGATTAGCCCATGCTTTAGCAGCATCGGGATTTCAAACTTCATTGATTTTGGGTGTGATGTTGGCGTTGTTACGGCGGTTTTCGGTAGTGCTGCAAACGTGTTTTGCAGGAGGTGCATTACTACTCTTTTTAGGATTAACTGGCGTGCAGCCTTCAGTGTTACGTGCTGTTATTATGGGGTTTGCGGTACTTGTTGCAATTGGAACAAAGCGTAAAGTTAAACCCTTAGGTTCACTATTATTAGCTGCAACCTTATTATTGCTATTCAATCCCCTGTGGATTTGGGATTTAGGATTTCAACTAAGCTTTTTAGCTACTTTAGGGTTATTAGTTACTGTACCACCGTTAATTAAACGTTTGGATTGGCTACCAGTGGCGATCGCGACTTTGATGGCTGTTCCGCTAGCAGCAACTTTGTGGACTTTACCATTACAACTGCAAGTGTTTGGCGTTGTTCCGCTTTATAGCTTGATAGTTAATGTTTTGAGTACGCCATTGATCTCGGTAATCAGTATCGGTGGAATTATAAGCGCGATCGCATCCATAATTTACCCTGTTGTAGGAAGTGCTTTAGCTTGGCTGTTATATTACCCAATTCATTTTTTAATTGGATTGATAGGATTTTTTGCGCAGTTACCAGGAAACTCAATTAATGTAGGTAGAATTTCAGTTTTACAGTTATTGATGGTCTATGGATTAATTGTCTTAGTTTGGTTACAACCTTGGTGGCAAAAGCGTTTGTGGTTAGCTGGAGTTATGGCGATGAGTATCGTTTTAATTCCGATGTGGCATACTCAAGCTACTGTATTTCAAGCAACAGTCTTAGGGACTACGAATGAACCAGTATTGGTAATTCAAGATCAAGGCAAGGTGCTGCTAATCAATAGTGGTGACGTGAGTACAGTACGATTTGCAGTATTACCTTTTATGCAACAGCAGGGTGTCAATCAAATTGAGTGGGCGATCGCTACTGATAGGGAAAGTTACCAGAGTTGGAAAGAGATTAGCAAGCGCTTATCAGTTAAGAATTTTTATACTCCGACTAATTCAATCGAAGCAAGTGTTCGACGCCCTGAACAAACAATAGTGGCAGGTACTGCAAAGATCCAAATTCACAAAAGCAATGTACTGCAATTGCAAATAAAAGAGCAAACGTGGTTATTACTGGATAATGTTGCACCTGATGAGCAAAAGCAGCTAGCCTCTACAAAAAAATTGCCTCATGCACAAGTGCTGTGGTGGTCTGGAGAGACTTTAGAAAAGGAAGTATTAGCAACGGTGAAACCAGAAGTTGCGATCGCTTCTGCTATCAACGTGGATGCTGACATCATATCGTTACTCAGTAGAGACAAAATTCAGCTTTTTTGGACAGGAAGAGACGGAGCGATCCAATGGACACCTCAAGAAAGGTTTAAAGCAACGATGGATGAGGTAGAAAATGGTGCTGCGTTGCTGTAAAAAAGAACCAGTTCGTGATACTGTTATTTATACTAGGCAAAAGTGTACCTACCTGGAGAGGTGGCAGAGTGGTTGAATGCGACGCACTCGAAATGCGTTATGGCGGCAACGTCATCGTGGGTTCAAATCCCACCCTCTCCGTTTAAACAGTTATTCAATATGAGTTATTGAGTTGTGACACCACAGGAAACGTTGGTGCAAAATTATGCCGATAAAGAATGAGCTAATTGACATCAAAACATCTGAAGGGATTAGCATTCACAATATTACGTCTGAAATCGAGAAAATTCTGAGTGCTACAGCAATTCAAAATGGTCAAGTTTTGGTATTTTCGCGACACACAACTACAGCTTTGGCAATTAATGAAGATGAGGAGAGATTACTGCACGATATTAAGGTGCATTTAGAGAAGTTAGCGCCTCCTTCTGAGAAGTACTTACACAACGACTTGCATTTGAGAATTGTTCCACCAGGTGAACCGATGAATGCGCACTCGCATTTGATGGCTATAATGCTGAGTAGTAGCGAGGTTATTCCAGTCGCGGACGGAAAGTTGGCATTGGGGACATGGCAATCGGTATTATTTTTTGATTTGGATGGTCCGCGTACGAGAAGTGTATTTGTGCAGATTAGTGGAGAGTAATTCTACATTTTCAGCCTTTAATTAATTTTTGAGCGCATTTCTCGCTGGCGCATTGGCATAGCATCTATTTTTTGAAAAATAGCTGTGGGTTCAATGGGAGTAGTTTCGCGGCGTTTGACTGTACCATCTTTGCCAATAAGAACTACGCTGAATTCGTTACTAATATTAAATTGTTGTTTGATTTGGGTAACATCTGCTGAATCAACATTTTTACCGTTAATGCGGCTTGTACCTTGGGAGAACAATTCAATTAAGAGTAAGTCTCGGTCTGCAAATTCTGCAGTTTGATCTGAGAACAGTTGCATTTGTTGTTGGTATTCTGGGGTATTTTCTGATGGGGCGGCTACTAGTAGCAGGCGGTTTTTCCATTGATATGATTTGAGGTCAAGCATAAGGGGTTTTTCTTGGGCGAGCGCTCTTGAATTGAGTGTAGAAATGATAGATGAATTAGAAGAGAACGTAAGGAGGCTTAATAAAAGCGGGATTAATTTTATAAGCATATATTTGAGATAGAGAATCACGCAAAAGGACACGTGAAAAGATACAGAGTTTTCTTATTGAAGCAACTAATAATTGAAGCAACTAATAACAGAGTGTTTGTAGTATAGAAAAACTCACCAACAAGGATTAGGGGATATTTTTGTTGTGATTTTAACCTAGGTAAGCTTTTTTGACTTGTTCGTTTTTGAGTAAGTTAGAGGCTTTGTCAGTAAGGGTAATGCAGCCTGCGTCTAAAACATAGCCTCGATCGGCGATTTGCAGGGCGAGGTTGGCGTTTTGTTCGACTAAGAGAATAGTGACGCCAGTAGTGCGGAGGTTTTGGATGATAGAGAAGATTTCACGAACAATCGCGGGTGCGAGTCCTAGGCTAGGTTCGTCTAAGAGTAAGAGTTTCGGTTTACTCATTAAAGCGCGGGCGATCGCTAGCATTTGTTGTTCGCCACCACTAAGGGTTCCTGCAAGTTGATTGCGGCGTTCAAATAGACGTGGGAAAATCTTGAACTGATAATTGATATCAGCTTTGACAGTTGCGGAGTCGGGGCGGATATATGCACCAAGTTTTAAGTTATCGAGAACTGTTTGGCGGGCTAGTACTCGTCTTCCTTCGGGACAATGTGCGATACCACCGTGAACAACTTTGTGCGCAGGATAGCGAGTGATGTTGCATCCGTTGTAGGATATTTGTCCGCTACGACAATTGACAAGTCGAGAGATTGCACGTAGTGTAGTAGTTTTTCCTGCACCATTTGCACCAATTAGGGTAACAACTTCACCAGAATTAACAGTAATATCAATATTTTTTAGTGCTTGAATTCCGCCATAATTTACCGATAAGTTTTTGATTTCTAATAAATAGTTGATAGGATAAATTACTTCTTTGGAATTACCTAAGCTCATGATTCTGCTCCTAGGTAAGCTTTTATGACTGCTGGATCAGTTCTGACTTTTTCGGGTTTTCCGAGCGCAATTAACTGACCAAAATCTAAAACAGCAATGCGATCGCATAATCCCATTACAAGTGGTACATGATGCTCTATTAGGATGATTGTTAAGTTAAAATCTGTAGCAATTTGCCGAATAAATTTACTTAAACCTTGTTTCTCGTTGGGGTTCATTCCTGCTGCTGGTTCATCTAAAAGTAAAATTTGTGGTTCTAAAGCTAACGCGCGAGCAATTTCTAATCTTCGTTGATCGCCATAAGGTAAGTTATAAGACCTTTCTGAAGCACGACTGCTTAAACCAACCATGGCAAGAAGTTCTAGTGCTTTTTGCCTATTATTTTTCTCTTCTTTAGGCGCGGGTGGTAAACCTAAAACTCCAGTAATCACATTACTATTAGTATGAATATGTCTAGCAACAACAATATTTTCTATTGCAGTCAGTTCGCCGAATAAGCGAATATTTTGAAATGTTCTAGCGATTCCTTGAGAGGCAATTTGATGCGGGCGAAGTTTAATAAGTTCTTTACCACAATACAGTAATGTTCCACTAGAAGGTTGAATTAATCCTGTAATTAAATTAAATAGTGTTGTTTTACCTGCACCATTAGGACCAATTAGACCAAAAATCTCATTTTTATTAACAGTAAACGAAACAGTATTTACTGCAACTAAACCACCAAATCTCCGCGTTAGCTGCTGTGCTTCCAAAATAGGATGATTATGCTTTAAGTTTACCTCTTCCACGATCTTATCCCTCGCCCCTTCCATAATTCTGGTGTGACCAAACCTTGAGGGAAAAATATTGTACCAACGACAATCAGCAATCCAAATATAATTAAACGACCATCACGGAGAAATTGTGCTAATGTCACTGGTAATCCTGCGGTGTCAGCGATCGCTCTTAACACTTCTGGTAATGCTGTAAATACCATACCGCCTAATACTGGCCCAACAAAGCTTCTTGAGCCACCAATCAACACAAAAGTGAGATAGATGATACTCGCATCAAAAGTTCCTTGACGAGCATTCCAGGTGTTGAGAAAGTGGGCACTAAGCGCACCTACCATTCCTGCTAAAATTGCGCCTAGAGTGAAAGCCAAAACCTTGTAGTAAGTTGGATTGATTGCCATTGCATCAGCGGCGAGTTCATCTTCGCGAATTGCAGCAAAAGCCCTTCCAACACGAATTTTTTCTACGCGGTATAGAAAGAACATACTGAGTGCAAGTAAAGGAACTGCAATCCATAGGTACTCAATCGCAGTTTGAAACGGTTGCGGAATACCAAAAATACCTACTGCACCGCCAGTAATTTCGAGATTAAGGGAAATAACCCGTAATACTTCAACAAAAGCAATTGTGGCGATCGCCAAATAAATTCCGCGTAACCGTAATGCAGGAATTCCAACAATGACGCCTAGTATCCCACATATGACACCAGCAACTAGCATTTCTAACAGTAACAGTGGAACCGGAAATAACCCTTGCGTAGCAGAAAAGACTTGCGTTGACAGAATTGCAGCAACATAGCCTCCCAAAGCATAAAAGCCAGGACTTGCTAAAGACAGTTGTCCAGCCATGAGAGGTAAGTATAATGATAGTCCGAGCATTGCCCCAATAACCATTGAGACAATTAAAAACCCATAGGTATCAAAAAAGCCAACCATGAGTCGTCATGCAGTTGTTATATGAAGAGGTATTCTCCCATAAAAACTGCTCCAGCTACGCTACTCTTAAAGTTATTTGTGATGGACATTTACCTGAATTCCGCGAATTGAGTAATCTAGTAACTCCATCGGATGCATCACAGCAATTTTGCTACTTTGCTGCTGCATATGCTTAGTAATTTGCAAAGTACAACCAGGATTAGCAGACGCAACTAATTCTGCACCTGTATTCAAGAGATTTTGTACTTTCTGCTTACCTAACTCATCCGCAACTTCAGGTTGTAGCATATTGTAAACACCTGCGCTTCCACAGCACAAAGCTGCATCAAGGGGTTCTCTTAGTTGTACTCCAGGAATTTGTCGAAGTAACTGGCGGGGTTGAATACTAATTTTTTGTCCATGTAATAAATGACAAGCATCCTGATAAACTAAAGTTAGAGGTTTTTCAGCTAGAGATGAAAGTTTGGCTGTTAAACCAACGGTAGCAAGAAACTCTTGTGCATCTTTAACATTTGCAGCAAAGTCTTTAGCTTGATCGCGGTATTCTGGATCGTCTTGCAGTAAATGCCCGTATTCTTTTAATGTATGACCGCAACCAGCTGCATTGATAATAACAGCATCTACACCAGTATCTGTAAAGCTATCAATCATCTGACGTGCTAAGGCTTTAGCTTGTTCTTCTTGCCCCTGATGATGTGGTAATGCTGCGCAACAGCCTTGTGTTTTGGGAATAACAACTTCGCAGCCATTTGCTGTTAAAACTCTTACAGTAGCTTCGTTGACTGGTGAGAAAAAAAGTCGCTGTACGCAACCTAAAATCATACCTACGCGATAGCGTTTCTCACCTTGGGCAGGAATAATTGTTGGTAGTTTGTCTTGAAATGAACTGAAACTAATTTGCGGTAAGATTGATTCCATCGCGGCGAGACGAGGAGAAAAGCGTTGAAGTAACCTTGTCGAACGAACAAGCTTTTGCACACCTGTCTTTTGATATAGCAGTAAAGGTGCAAGTAGCACCCGCAGACGATTAGGATAGGGAAATAAGGAAAAAATGAGTTGACGATACAAGCGATCGCCTAAATTACGTGGATAGTTTCGTTCTACTTGGGGACGTGTTGCAGAAATTAGTTTGTCGTATTGTACGCCGGAAGGACAAGTTGTCACACACGCAAGACATCCTAAACACGAGTCAAAATGCTGTACTGTTGCTTTACTTAGTGGAATTTCTCCTTCATTCACAGCATCCATAAGATAGATTCTGCCGCGGGGAGAATCCATTTCTTTGCCAATTACACGATAACTCGGACATGTTGACAGACAAAATCCACAATGAACGCAAGTGTCGATTAACTTTGGATCGGGTGGATGTTGCGGATCAAAGCCACTCCCATGACTCAAATTAGCAGGTATTGCATCTTGTGAAGAATTTGAAGTTTGCATTGTATTCTTATTTTCTCAGAAATTTAATCCCAAATCTCGGTAAAATCTAAAATAAATTCTGGTAATGTTTCTTTGCATGAAAGCATTTGAGGAGACTTTATAATTTCTACTTTCTAATTTTGTTGATATATTTCTACTTGTTGATTTTGCAGATCAATTAACCAACCTAAAGTCATACCATTTTCAAGGTATTCTTGCATCTTAGCGCGTAATTCTTTGAGGATATCTGATTCTGATCTTAGCTCGATAATAAAATCTGGGCAGAGGGGAGGAAACTTTTTCTTTGCTTCATCACTAAGCGATCACCAGCGTTCTAACTTAATCCATGCAGCATCAGGAGAGCGATCGCTACCTAAGGGTAACTTGAATTCGGTTGAAGAATTCAAGACAACTCCTAGTTTCTTTTTTTTATTCCAAACGACTAATTGACTAACAATATCTGCATTTTTTCCTCCTGTAGGTGGCATAATAATCAGTTGACCTGAGGAATTTCTTTCTAATTTCAAATTAGGATGTTTTTGACATAATTCATAATATTGATCGTCGGTTAGATCGAGAAAAGGTTGTAAATCTAAGATAATGCTACTCATTTTTATAAACCACAGAGGTACAGAGGAGCCAGTGCGTTGCGGAGGTTTCCTCCGTTGTAGCAACTGGCGTAACGCAGAGGAAGAAGGGTGAAGATTTAAAGTTCCTCAACAAAACAAGATGGACTCAAAAGATTATTGGGATCGAACTGGTATTTAATTCGCTGCATTAGTTCTAAAGCATTACCTCGATATCCCCAAACATCGATTGTTTCTTTGAGAATTTTTGGGGCTGATAAAACTGTGAGAAAACCTCCTTGAGAGTGACAAAAATCTCGTATTTGTAAAATACTTTGCTTGTCCACATCAGCATCAAACCGCAATAAACCTAAACCACTACCAGTGTGAATCAAACCCATGTGCGGATCAAATTGCGTAAGCGTTGTAACAGCATTTATAGGCAATACACCTATTTTGCAAGTAATTTTAGTAGATTTGGTAGGCGATCGCATTTGTTGTTGTAATTTCTGCCATAACTCAGTCTCATCATCTGTGTAAACTGCGCCCTGTAAATTTAACTGTTGTCCTAATTCCAAAAGTGATGTAGCTTGTTGTTTGACACTTGCAGCGAGGTTTTGAAACCGAACAACCAAGCCTAAACCTTGACCAAGAGCTAAATTTGCAACTAATTGCTTTGAGAGTAAATCAGACGCAACTGGAGTTAAAGCCGATGCGCGTAAACTTTTAACAGCTTGGGCGATCGCATTTGCATTTCCAGTCAACACTACTGTACTAGAAGCTGCTGGAATGGGAAATACGCGGAATGTAACAGTTGTAATAATACCTAACGTACCATACGATCCAGTAAACAACTTCATTAAGTCATAACCAGCAACGTTTTTAACAACTCTGCCTCCAGCTTTGGCAATTTTGCCATCGGCGCGTACAAAAGTGATTCCTAATAGTTGATCGCGCACTCCTCCGTAACGTTGACGCAACGAACCAGTATCGGCGGTGGCGACGATTCCTCCTAATGTAGCTGCTTGAGGTGCAAATGGATCAAGTGCCAGAAATTGTCCTGCGGCTGCTAACCTTGTTTGTAAATCTGCAAAGAGAATTCCAGCTTCTGCTGTTATGGTTAAATCGCCAACTGCGTGTTCAATTAATTGGTGAATGCGTTCGGTACTGATAACAACTTGTACGCCTTGTGCTAATCCACCCCAATCGAGTTTAGTCATGTTTCCGCAGCATAGGATTTTCCATTGATTTTGGCAAGCACAGGTAACAACTGCTGCAAGTTCTGCTTGAGTTTGGGGATAAATAAGATAAGGATAGTTTTTTGTTGCGATCGCCTGTTGTATCCGTTCGCGATGCTTAGCTTCAATATCATCCCATGCTACAACTCCAGAACTACCAACAATAGTTTCTAGTTTTTGGGCGATCGCATCCATACTACTTAAGTGATTACATTAACGTTGCTTTCAAAGTAGATTTTACTTAGATTGTGTTGACTTGAGCCTCACTATTTAGATTTAACTTAATACTTTACATATAATTCTTAAATATTAAGATACTTGTGCTAATTTTACTTTTTCTATTTTAACTACTTTTGCTATAGTCAAAAAGTTTTTAGACGCGCATTATATATTAGTCAATTTTTTATGAAATGATTTTTCCGTAATCGTACTATTATTTTTTGATAACACTTGTATTATATTTGACTCATTCTTCTAGAGGAAATTATTAAAATGCACAGTTAATAATGAATTAAAAGTTACAATATTGCAAAAACACAATAATTATCATATTTCGTCTAAAAAGCAAAAATAGAAATAAACTATAATATTTTTTGTTGAAATATTAAGCTTGTGTCCTTGTTTATCTATATACAAGAGTTTCAATTACCTGTTATTAATAATTCTATCTTAAGAAGTTTGATAATCATATTCTTTTGTGGTCTATTTTTTTGCATAATAATTTAATTGAGTCATTTAAAAATTGCAAAAGCTATCACTATGTGGGAAAAGACAATTATTCAGATAAAGTCATTTTTGAATCACAAACAAAATGCGATCGCTTACAATAAACAGTCAAATAAAATTCAAAAAATCAATCAAACTTTAGAGCAAAAGCTTCAAAAACAAACTCTACAGTTACAACAAGTTAATCAACAACTAGCAGATAAAATTGTTGAACAGCAGCAGATGGAAATAGCTCTACGCGAAAGCGAAGAAAGATACCGCGATTTATTTGAAAATGCGAATGATTTAATTCAATGCGTTACACCAGAAGGTAAATTTATTTATGTAAATCAAGCTTGGAAAGCCACTCTAGAGTACAGTGATACGGAGATAGAAACTCTTTCCATATTTGAAGTTATTCATCCTGATTGCTTAGATCATTGTATGGAAATTTTTAAAAAAATAATGGTTGGTGAGGTTTGTAATGAAGTTGAAGCTACGTTTATTTCAAAAAGTGGTAGGAAAGTTATACTTTCTGGAAGCATTAATTGTAAGTTTGTTCAAGGTAAACCAGTTTCAACTAGAGGTATATTTCGGGATATAACTGAGCGCAAGCAAGCTGAAGTCGAAATTCACTACGCTTTGGCGAAAGAACGAGAATTAGTTGAACTTAAATCGCGTTTTATCACGACAGCATCGCATGAGTTCCGTACACCACTTGCAGTTATTCTTATGGCAGCTAAATTACTTGAAAAGTTCAGTAACCAAATATCAGAAGAAAAGAAACAACTTTATCTCGAACGTATTCAAACTGCAGGTAATCACATGACACAGTTGTTAGATGATATTTTAATAGTTGGTAAACTTGAAGCGGAAAAGTTACAGTTTGCTCCAACTTATTTAGATTTAATACAATTTTGTGGTGAAATAGTAGAACATATGCAAATTAGCAGTACTACTAATTTGCATACAATTAAATTCAACTGTACAAGTTCAGTTACTCATGTTTACCTAGATGCAAAACTATTGAGACATATTCTCATAAACTTATTATCTAATGCTATTAAGTATTCGCCTCAGGGTGGAAATATTAACTTTGAATTAGCATATAAATCACAAGAGATTACTTTCAGAATTCAAGACCAAGGAGTTGGTATTCCAGAAAAAGACCAAAAATATTTATTTGACTCTTTTTATCGTGGTAGCAACACTAGTACAATTCCTGGAACAGGTTTAGGTATGTCCATAGTAAAACAGTGCGTGGATTTACACAATGGAAATATTGTCATAGAGAGTCAAGTTGGAGTTGGTACTACAGTCACTGTCACAATACCTGAACAATGCTAAAGTGTATTATTTATTTTTGCTTTTATTCACATTTAAAATCGCTCTACTGAATCAAATTTATTTGCTAATTCAGCCCTTGCAGCTTCTCCACACGTACGAGGTGTCGGAAATATTTTTCCAGGATTTGCCAGTCCTTTCGGATTAAATGCTTGACGAATATATTGCATGGTTTCTAGATCGGTTTGGGTAAACATATCTGGCATATAGCATCGCTTATCAGCACCAATTCCATGTTCACCTGAAATACTTCCACCGACTTTAACACAAAGCTTGAGAATTTCTCCACCTAATTCTTCCACTTGTTCTAATGCACCAGGAATGGAGTTATTGTACAAAATTAAAGGATGAAGATTACCATCACCCGCATGGAATACATTAGCAATTCGATAACCGTATTGTTTACTTAAGTTCTCAATTTCTTGCAAAACAAACGGCAATTGTGTACGGGGAATAACTCCATCTTGGACATAATAATCGGGGCTAAGATGTCCTGCAGCGGCAAAAGCTGCTTTACGTCCTTTCCATAGCTTCAAGCGTGTTTCTGGATCATTTGCTGTAGTAATGTTTCGTGCGCCATTCTGTTTACAAATATCAGCAATTCGTTGTTTATTTGTAGCCACTTCTATAGCTAAGCCATCGATTTCGACTAATAGAATTGCTTGTGCGTCTCTAGGATAGCAGCCTGTCGCAACAACATCTTCCACTGCATTAATACTGAGGTTATCCATCATCTCCATCCCCGCAGGAATGATTCCAGCACTGATAATATCAGACACAGCAGCACCTGCGGCTTCTACGCTGGTAAAATCTGCTAAGAGAACGCAAATTGATTCAGCTGTTTTGAGAATCTTTAGTGTAATTTCTGTGGCAATACCTAGTGTTCCTTCTGAACCAACAAACACTCCTGTAAGATCATATCCAGGCATTTCTGGAACTTGTCCGCCCACTTCAGTAATTGTGCCATCAGGAAGTACAAGCTTTAATCCTAAAACATGATTTGTCGTTACGCCATATTTGAGACAGTGGACGCCACCCGAATTTTCTGCAACATTACCACCAATTGAGCAGATAATTTGACTAGAAGGATCGGGAGCATAATAGAATCCAGCACCGCTAACAGTTTGCGTTACCCAATTATTGATGACTCCAGGTTGGACAATAACTTGCTGATTTTCCAAGTCTACCTTGAGAATTTGCCGCATCATGGCGGTTACAATCAAAACACAATCTTCAATTGGTAGCGCACCACCAGATAAGCCAGTACCAGAACCGCGTGCTATGAAGGGAATTGAATTGCGATCGCATATTTTCACTATCTCTGCGACTTGTTCAGTTGTGCGTGGTAACACAACTACCGCAGGGCGTTGACGATAACTAGTTAAACCATCACACTCATAAGTAATTAATTCTTCCTTGCGCTGCACTACGCCATTTTTGCCAAGAACAGCCTCAAATTGCTTAATAAGTGGTTTCCATTTGCTGTGCTGCTGATTTCTAAGAAGCATAGTGGCTTGTGTTAAACGAAGGGCTTAAATAATATTCTGACAAGATTTGCGACTAATTTGTTATTTGTCATGATTTGTTCTTCCCTGTACCCCTATACGAGAAGCTCAAGAAGCTGACATATATTATTTAGATCGCATCTATCAACTAATCTAGAAATAGCGTTTCTCAAGTGGTAATCATGGTTGAGCCAACTTTCATCTGTGACGATGACTACTACGTACCAGATGCTAATCAGCTAATTACTGAAGACGATACACCTGTGGATAATTTCGCCTCTGCTAAACAGCAACGCCTGCTTGTTAGTTCCCTTTACAGTGCATTAAAAACACAAATTTTTTTAGCTGAAGCAAACGTTGGCGTTTACTACACCGATTTGCAACCCGCGATTGTACCCGATGTGTTTCTCAGTTTTGACGTGCAAGTTCCACAAAATTGGTGGGAAAAGCAAAATCGTTGTTATATGGTGTGGCGTTTTGGAAAACCACCAGAAGTTGCGATTGAGATTGTTTCTAACAAAGAAGGGGATGAACTGGGTAAGAAACTAAGAATCTACGAGCATATGCGCGTCAGCTACTATATTGTGTACGATCCTACTGGGCAATTTGGACAAGTGCTACGGGTGTATGAACTCAGAGGAATGCGATATTCGGAAATTAGTGAAACTTGGCTCGAACAAGTCGGACTAGGTGTGACAATATGGCAAGGAGAATTTGAAGGCAGGCAAGATACATGGTTACGCTGGTGCTACCAAGATGGAAATATTTTGCTTACTGGAGATGAACGCGCTTCACAAGCCGAACAACGCGCTTCACAAGCTGAACAACGCGCTCAACTCCTTGCTGAACAACTACGGAGGATGGGAATTGAGCCTTCCGACTGAAGTCGGGGCTACATAGACGAAGTATGCCTACGCACACTTTATAAACAGAATTTTATGGGTAATACTATCTCACTCAATGAGAACAACAAATTTATTTGCACTCGCATTTATGTAAGAGGTTTTTTATTTAAAAATGCTTGTACTCGCTGGTAAACTTGGTCAAATAAGCTAGGCGCATCAGCATTAAACCATTCAATTTGAGGATACGCACGAAACCAGGTACGCTGTCGCTTGGCAAATTGCCTTGTATGCAAAACTATCAGTTCTTTTGCTTGAGTTAGTGTGACTTCGCCAGCAAGGTACTGCTTGATCTCGTGATATCCCAGTGTATTTAATAGTGGTAGATCAGCACCGTATTTGTGATAAAGATATTCCACTTCAGCTACTAAGCCGTCTGCAATCATTTGTTCGGTGCGTTGAAAAATGCGATCGCGTAAGCACTCTGTACTACAATCTAAACCAATCTGTAAAATTGGATAACTCGGTGGCTGCTCTCCTTGTTGCTGTGAAATTGGACAACCTGTCACGTAAAACACTTCCAACGCCCGCAATGTTCTGACTAAATCGTTACTGTGAATTTTCTGCGCTGCAATTGGATCGACCTGCTGCAAAATACTATAAAGTTGGGTTTGACCGAGCGATTCTAGCTGCGATCGCAACTCGGTATTCGGTGCGACTCTCGGAATTTTTAACCCTTGCACTACTGAACGAATGTATAGCCCTGTTCCACCCACTAAGAAGGGAATTTTTCCTTGCTGCTGAAACTGAGTAATTAAACCTTGTGCTTGTGTTTGGTAATCTGCGACAGTGAGAGTTTGAGTAGGTGCGCAGATATCAATTAAATAGTGTGGTGCTAAATTTTGTTCAGCAATTGATGGCTTGGCTGTGCCAATATTAAACTCGCGGTATACTTGGCGCGAATCTGCACTGAGAATCACAGCCAAACCGAGTTTCGTTGCAAGTGCGATCGCAAGTTGTGATTTACCTGTTGCTGTCGCACCACAAATTGTGATTAAGCAAGATCGATAAAAATTACTTGGGTACATCCCCCTGAAAAATTCCTCTAAAATACCTCTACAGCCGTCTTCAAGGCTTTTATGCTACAATTTATGAGTGTTTTTTTATTTTTTGAGTCAGATAGCTGCTCAAACTTTAAATTTCGTGGAGAATACCTTGCATGACTAGCAGTTACAGCGCCGATCAGATTCAAGTTCTGGAAGGTCTGGAACCGGTGCGCAAAAGACCGGGTATGTACATTGGCTCCACTGGTCCGCGAGGACTCCATCATCTAGTTTACGAGGTTGTAGACAATTCGATCGATGAAGCTTTAGCGGGACACTGCACTCATGTGGAGGTGGATTTAAATGCAGATGGTTCAGTTACAGTAACAGATGATGGTCGAGGCATTCCCACAGATACGCACCCCCAAACTGGCAAATCAGCATTAGAAACAGTAATGACAGTATTACACGCCGGAGGAAAATTCGGTGGAGGTGGTTACAAAGTTTCTGGAGGATTGCACGGAGTTGGAATTTCCGTTGTCAATGCTTTATCTGAGTTGATTGAAGTTACTGTATGGCGTGACAAACGTGTTCACGTTCAACGTTTCGAGCGTGGCATTCCTGTGACTGAATTACAAGTTAAAGCTTTTAATGAGGGTAAAACAGGAACTTCTGTCACCTTTAAGCCAGATGCAACGATTTTCACAACAGGAACCGAGTTTGATTACATTACTCTAGCTGGTCGTTTGCGCGAACTCGCATACCTCAATGCTGGTGTCAAGATTACTTTTAGCGATCGCCGCTTAGAACTATTAAAAAGCAGCGAACCGAAAGTCGAGACATATGAGTACAAAGGTGGAATTAAAGAGTATATCGCGTACATGAACCGGGATAAGCAGCCTTTACACGAAGAAATTATCTTTGTGCAAGGAGAACGCAACAACGTCCAAGTTGAAGTTGCTTTGCAATGGTCTGTTGATGCATACACAGATAATATATTAGGTTTTGCTAACAATATTCGTACTGTTGACGGTGGTACACACCTAGAAGGATTAAAAGCTGTACTAACACGTACACTGAACGCGATCGCTCGTAAGCGGAACAAAATTAAGGATAATGAACCTAATCTGAGTGGCGAACATGTCCGCGAAGGTTTAACAGGAGTCATCTCTGTTAAAGTTCCAGACCCTGAGTTTGAGGGACAAACGAAAACAAAGCTGGGTAATACCGAAGTTCGGGGTATTGTTGACTCGCTTGTTGGTGAAGTTCTCACCGAGTATTTAGATTTTCATCCTAATGTTGCTGATTCGGTTCTAGATAAAGCAATTCAAGCTTTCAAAGCTGCAGAAGCTGCACGTCATGCAAGAGAACTAGTCCGGCGTAAATCAGTACTAGAATCATCTCCCTTACCTGGTAAGTTAGCAGATTGTAGTTCTAGAGATGCCAGCGAGTCAGAAATCTTCATCGTGGAAGGGGATAGTGCAGGAGGAAGTGCAAAGCAAGGACGCGATCGCCGCTTTCAAGCAATTCTGCCATTGCGTGGTAAGATTCTCAATATTGAGAAAACAGACGACGCCAAAATCTACAAGAACACCGAAATTCAAGCCTTAATTACTGCATTAGGATTAGGTGTTAAGGGTGAAGAATTTGATGCTTCGCAATTGCGTTATCACCACATTGTCATTATGACTGATGCTGATGTTGATGGAGCGCATATCAGAACACTCTTATTAACTTTCTTTTATCGCTATCAGCGCGAACTGATCGATCAAGGTTATATTTACATTGCTTGTCCCCCACTATATAAAGTAGAACGCGGGCGCAATCACTACTACTGCTATAGCGAACGCGAACTGCAAAACTTGATTCGGCACGAGTTCCCTGACAATGCTAACTATACAATTCAACGCTTTAAAGGGTTGGGTGAAATGATGCCTGAGCAACTATGGGCAACAACAATGAACCCTGAAACGCGCACGATGAAACGAGTCGAGATTGAAGACGCTGCCGAAGCTGATCGCATCTTTACGATTTTGATGGGCGATCGCGTCGCCCCACGTCGTGAGTTTATTGAAACTTACGGTTCTCGCCTAAATCTTGCTGAACTTGATATCTAAGCTGCTAAATAAGTAGTATTTTACACATGAGGAGAAAAGTCTCAAGGCTTTCTCCTTTTTTGTTTCCTTGGTTTTCTTGCGTAACTACATAAACTTAGAGTAGTTTAATTGTGTGACAAAAAATTTAATAAGCACCTTTACCTGTAATCACAACCATAACGGTTTGCCAGATAATATATAGATCTAACCATAAAGACCAGCGATCGCGATAAATCATATCTAAGTGCAGCATATATTCAAAGCTCACCTCACTACGTCCACTAATCTGCCACAAACCAGTGACCCCAGGCATGAGTTCTAAACGTTTTATAAAAGTATTGCGATGGTTTTTGATGGCTAGAGTACAATCGCGTAATTGCAGAGGACGCGGACCTACTAAGCTCATATGACCTTGAACAACGTTAAATAGTTGTGGCAACTCATCTAAACTAGTCCGTCGCAAGAATTTACCAACGCGGGTGATACGAGGATCTTCTTTCATTTTAAAGAGTACTCCACCGTCTGATTCATTTAAATGCTCTAGCTCTTGCAAAAGTTGCTCAGCATTCACTACCATAGTGCGAAATTTCCAGATCAAGAAAGGTTTTCCACCGCGCCCCAAACGTTCTTGCCGAAAGAAAATTGATCCTTTTGAGTCTAGAGAAATCACAAGTGCGATCGCAAGCATCAAAGGACTCAGCAGAAGTATTCCTACACCAGCGCCCAAAATGTCAATAATTCGCTTACTAACAAGTTGCAACGTATATCGTGGGTGACTGACAAAACTAAGTTGCATAGTACAGTAAACCCTTAACAGTCTAGTTGACACTTATAGCCAATAGGAAAGGTTGGTAATTGGTGATTAGAAAAATATTTATTAACAACTTAAAACTCACGCATTTAAAACTTTCTTAACTTGTGCTTGGAGACTATCTTGATACTTGGAAGGCTGACGCACTGGCACGATTGCACTTGGTTCAGGAGTCACACTCCAGTCGTAACGCAACAACTTGGAGAGGATAATCTTCATTTCCATCTGGGCAAATTGCCAGCCCAAGCAACTGTGCGGACCACTACCAAAGCCTACTAATGCAAAGGAGTGCTTTTTATCTTCTTCACGCGGTGGGGCAAAACGATCAGGATCAAAGCGATCGGGATCAGTATAGATTTCAGGTAAACGATGCGTTAGCAGTGGAGAAATATCGACGTGCCAGCCAGCGGGAATGCAGTAGCCTGCGTAATAAATATCTTTAACAACCCCACGCGACATATTTTGTACAGGAGGATACAGACGTTCTACCTCTTTGAGGGCGTAGCCCATTTGAGGAAGTTGTTTAAGATGAGATAAGTTAAGTGGTTCATGACCCACGACTTGGGCGTATTCAGTACGTAGGCGATCGCACCACTCAGGATGCGCGACTAACTCAAACATCAACCATGCAAGTAGCACTGCCGGATTTTCATGTCCTGCAAATAGGACCATCAGTAATTGGTCAATAATATCCGATGCACTCAAAGAGTTACCATTTTCATCAACAGATGCGAGTAACAATCCAAGAAAATCGCGTGACTCTTGTAGTAATCCCTGTTGTCTGCGTTGAGCAATTTTACGCCGTAAGAAAGCTTGTAAATTGCGCCGTGCTTGCTGCGATCGCCCATATAATGTTTGGGGAATATCGAGTTTTAACTTTGCCCTTCGTCCCACAAGCATTCCTAAAAAATACTGTGTTGCTTCTGCAAATTCGCTTTCGGTTTCAGTGCCTAAGATGAGGCGAATTGCAATTGTTGTTGAAAGATTGGTGAATTCTTCAATGAGGGAAATTGTACTACCTGCTTGCCAGTCTTCAAAAAACTTATCAACAATTTCTTGAATTGTGTCAAAGTAATTATTAAGCGATCGCCCGTGCATTCCTGGATACATTAAGCGGCGTGTTGCTTGATGTTCTGCACCATCTTGTAAGAGCAACCCTTTACCAAAAATGGGTTCTAAAAAAATCCAACCTAGTCGTGCAGAAAGATGATCTGCTTTTTCTGCTAGAACTAAGCGGTTAGCATCAGGACCAACTAAAAAAGCGAAATTTTTACCAAAAATCCGTGATTTAAAAACTGAGCCATAGCGCTGAAAGTGATCCCAGTAAAAAAGTTCTTCGTCTCTAAATAGCTCTTTTGTCTCACCTCCAAATAGCTTACCAAAGCTACCAGGCATTTCCTCTGCTGGTTTAAATTGTGACGTTGGTTTTGTTTGGACAACCATTAAAAATAGCTCCTTTGCTCAAGCGCGTACAGCTTCGATGATGCTATTAGCAGTTTGTGTAGGGATAATTCTTGTTACCTGAAGACCAGCAGATGCTAAGAGAGATCGGTATTGTGCTTCAGTACGTTCATAGCCACCAGGAGTTGTGAGTAACGATTCTAAATCAATTAACTTTCCGACAAAAGGCTGATTACCAAGAGGCATAATCATTTCTACGATTAAAAGTCTGCCATCTGCTGACATTGCCTCACGACAGTTTTTCAGAAGTTGCACTGCGCGATTGTCATCCCAATTGTGAACGACAAACATGAGAATGTATGCATCACCGCCACTAGGTACTGAATCTAAACAATTACCTGCAATCAATTCACAGCGATCTGCAACTTTGGCTGATTCAATTGCTGAAGTTGCCGCAGCGATCGCCGCAGGATAATCAAAAAGTACCCCTTGCATTGTGGGGTTTGCTTGTAACAGTGAAATAACTGTGCCGCCACTGGCAAAAATACCAATATCAACGACTTTATTAATCAATGAAAAGTCATAATTTGCAAGTAGCGATTGCGCTGCACGCTGCGAAATACTCGCCTTGGACTCGTTAGAAACTCGCGCAACTTCGGGATCTTGATAAAATTCAAATAATCCTTGTTTATAAAGGTATTCAAACGCAGGTTCTCCAGTTTTGACACTGTAATGCAGATTTTCCCAAACATTCCAGTGCCAATCTTGACCAAAAAATTTAACAGCAGCGCGGACTGAATCAGGAGTGTCACTTTGAAGGAACTCAGCAAGGGGCGTTAAGCTAAAATAACACTCATACTCGGCAAAAATACCAACACTTGCAAGCGATCGCATCAACCGATAAAGTGATGGTGCATGAGTTCCGGTTGCTTGTGCCAACGCCTCAACAGTTTGAGAACCATCTGCTAATAAGTCAGCAATGCCCAATTCAGCAGCAGCATAGATTAATCGTGCTACTCGTAAACCCCCTAACATTTGCATCATTGCCACTTGTGGAGGTAAGTCTGGTGGCATATTGGGATTTGGTTTAGTAGTAATCATTTCTCTAGATAGTTAGATGGTGAGGGGCATACTAATTTGTAATGAACGATTCTTCTATGTAACTTGCTATTGTTTTCCCTGATCAACTAACACCAACAGCCTCAATGATTTTCCAAGGAGATGCTGTGGCAAAGACTTTTGTCAGCTTGAAACCTGCGGCATCAAAAAGTGTGCGATATTCTGCTTCTGTACGTTCGCGTCCACCAGAAGTTGTTAACATTTCTAAATCCAGAAGTTTACCGAAATAAGGTGTATTTCCAGGAGGAATTACTGCTTCAACAAGCAATAGCTTGCTGTGTTCTGTCATGGCGCGACGACAGTTTTTGAGAATCTTAACTGCATTATGTTCATCCCAGTCATGAATAACGGTTTTAAGAAGGTAAACATCACCGCCTGGCGGTACAGACTGAAAAAAGTCGCCAGCAACTAACTCACACCGCTCCGCTAGTCCATTTTCTGTAATAAACTCTTTAGCACCAGCAATGACAGATGGCTGATCGAATAGAACACCTTTGATTGATGGATATGTTTTAAGAATTGTTGTCAGATGACTACCATAACCACCACCAATATCAACTAATTTAGAGATTCCTGAAAAATCGTAGCCAGTGGCGATCGCGCTATTATTTAACGAAGCTAAATTAGTCATCGCCTCATCAAAATGATTGCCAGCTTGAGAATCTTGGACAAAGTACTCAAAAATATTTGGCTTACCAAAGGTATATTCAACAGCGGTTTTACCTGTTTTGACACTTTCAATCAAGTTACTCCACAAATTCCAGTGCCACTTTTCACCTGACATAATTGCCCAAGCACGTACTGATTCAGGAGAATCTATTTGTAACGTCACAGCTAAAGCTGTTAAGTCAAAGCATTTTTCCTCGTCTTCGGCAAATATTCCAAAACTCGCAAGCGATCGCAATAATCGATAAAGTGACTGTTCATCTACTCTAGTCAGGTGTGCTAGTTCCTTACTACTTTTAGCGCCATCTTTAAGCAAGTCAGCAATTCCTAGTTGTGCTGCAACATAAATTGCTTGCGAAACCTGGTAAGCATTGATCATCTCCACCATTGCCACTTGGGGTGGCATCATTTTGGCTCTAAATTTCTGCAATGAACTGGTAACATTCATCATTGCTTGAATCAGCGCCATAGGAGGCTTTTTAGGTTTTGGTTGAAGATTTGCTTGAGACATCATCCCTCTTTACTCATTTGGCAACCAGAAATTCTTAAGGTAAGTGGGCATAGTTATGTACCACATTTTTTATGTCAGTTAATAGTTAATTGTTGATTTTCCGTTGACTATTAATTCTTTACAGGTGTAGTTATTGACTCTCGCTCACTCTTTGATGTCTTGATTGTTTTGAAAAATGCTAAGAATGTTTGGTGTAGCAAACTTCGTAAAGCGTCGGATCGGATTGTGCAATTTTACCGATTGCAGGCATATGTGCCACAGCTTCAGGATTATTAAAAATACCGCGAAAGTCCTCAATACTTTGCCATTGTGCGTAGTTTGTTACTCTTTTACCGTCTAAACTTTTGTGGATATTTGCCGCAATAAAACCAGGAAGATTACACATGACTTCTTCAGTTGCTTTTACTAATAAATCAACGAGTAATTGCTGGTTTTCTGGCTCAACAATAAATACATTAATTAAAGTGATGCAGTCAGTATCTTTAGATATTGTGGTGAGTTCTTCGTTGTTGACGATTGTAGTCATGTTGACTCCTTGAGTAATTTCTAAGTAGTTACTTTAGAGAATGAATACTCCTAAAAAATTCATGATTCATTTTCGAGAAAGTTACTTTGCAAAGAACAAATAATTACAAATTATGAATTATTTAATCAAGCTGGTATAGATTCAATAATGCTCATTGGAGACTTTGAGGAGATAACGTTTGTAAGTTGGAAACCAGATGCGCTGAGGACTTCTCGATATTGTTCTTCGGTGCGTTCGATTGCACCCGTACTCATTAGCAGTGCTTCTACATCTAAAATTTTGCCTAAAGATGGTTCGTTACCTGGAGGAATAACTATCTCAATAAGTAACAGTTTGCCATGTTCTGCGATCGCCTGACGGCAGTTTTTTAAAATAGCGATCGCGCGATCGTCATCATAATCGTGAATTAAATTTTTAATAATGTAAACATTACCACCAGAAGGAAAAGATGCAAAGACATCACCTGTGACAACTTCGCAGCGATCGCTCAGCCCTGTTACTTCAACAAGCCGTTTTACCTGTTCAATTCGAGTTGGACTGTCGAAGTAAACTCCACGTTGCAATGAGTTGTTCTTTAATATGGAAGCAATGAGTTTACCATCTCCTTGACCTCCTGTTCCAATATCAACGATGCACTCAAACGAGGCAAAGTCATAGTTAGCTAAAATTGCCACGTCAGTCATCGCTAAAGCACTGACCATTGCTCCATCAAAATTTTTGGCAACTTCAGGATTTTGCTGATAGTATTCTTCAAACTCCATTCCAAAAAGATGGTCAAAGGCAGGTTCACCTGTTTTAAAACTGTGAAGAATTCCTCCCCACATCCGCCAGTGCCACATTTCACCAACAACGATCGCATAATCTCGTAGCGAATTGGAAACGTTACTCTGTAGTAACGCACCTCTAGGGGTCAAGTGAAATAAACCGCTCTCGTCTTCAGTGAAGATATCAAAACTAGCAAGTACTCTCAACAATCGATAAAGTGACTGTTCGTGAGTTGCTGTTGTTTGTGCTAACTCTGTAATACTCTGTGGTTGTGTCAACAAGTCTGCAATACCAAGCTTTGCCACCACAGAAATCGACTGTGCAAGTCGATAAGCATTCATCATTTGAAGAATTTTTACTTGCGGTGGTACGCCTTGAGCAACTAGTGGACGAGGTGCTGTAGCGTCTGAGGGTTTGTGTTGCGATGAAACCATGCTTTAGCCTTGCCTTACTGATGAGCGGCGATAAATAATTGTTCTTTATTTGAGCCAAGCTGAAATACTGCCTCAATTCCTGCCATTAACTCAATCATTTCATTCAATGCGGTTACTATCCGTTGATATTGTCGAATATCTTTGTTACTGAGATAAGAACCTTCACGATCTTTGATCCATTTTTGACAAATTTGATAGTTCCAAACTTGTGATGGTATGTTCTTGAAGTACTGCTTTTTGTTGATCCAAATTAGTCCGTTTTCGCCACTCTGCTTTGGTTCTGCGTAACGCACTACATCGACAATGTTATTACCTATAACAGGGTAGTCAGCGAGTATCGATATAGGCTGTTCGTCATTACGCTTTTGTGAATATATACGCATAATTCCGCGAATACGAACATCTGCTATGAATCTTCCTTGCCGTTGAGAATGAACTTCATGCCAAGCTGCTTTGCGCAATGCAGGATAAAGTTTATTATCTTGTTTGTTAGATGATTGGCGATTTCTAACGTGTTGTTCCACTACTGTGTTCATATTTTTTGCCGTACATTATTTATGCAGCTTGTAGTTAGGTAAGACGGAATTTATTTCCTGGAAAGTAGAATTTTTTGCTCAAGCTTGAAAAATTGGCATTAGACAAAAGAGCAATCTAATTCCGTGTAGAACTATTTTTTAGAGAAATTTAAAGCTTTGACTAAAAATACCAACTTTTTAAAGGAATCAAAACTACAAAAACCTAGATTTATTACGTTATTGAGTTTTTCAAGATAGCAGTTTAGAAGGATAAAAACATTAGAAAATACTTACTTTTAGTAATTTAGTAAATAGTTTCTCACATAAATGCGATAAGTAAGTTTTAGAAAAGAGTAGATCCTGTACAACTTATGTGTAACTTTTTGTTTGTTAGGTGTTACTCTCAAATTGCCTCGATAGGCGTGCTGGTGTAAGGCTATTGTTGTAGCTTAAGCGACCATCTTCCATATGAATAATGCGATCTGCAACGTCTAAGATGCGATTATCGTGTGTCACCATCACGATCGTACACATCTGTTCTTGAGCAAGATGCTGCATTAACTCGACGACAGCACGCCCAGATGTACTATCTAATGATGCTGTAGGTTCGTCAGCTAACACAAGTTTGGGTTGATTTACTAAAGCCCTAGCAATTGCAATGCGTTGTTTTTGCCCGCCTGAGAGGTTTTCCGGATAGTAATTTAGGCGATCGCCTAAACCAACTGCCTGTAGCATCGTTTGCGATCGCGCACGGGCAGCTTGCATCGAGATGTTATCATTGACCTGCGCTGCCATTTGAACATTTTGTTGAGCAGTGAGAAAGCCTAGCAGGTTGTGCGATTGAAAAATATAGCCAATTTGACGCCGCAGTTGAACTAATCTTTTCTGACTAGTACCAGATAATTCCTGACCAAGAAACTGGATACTTCCTGTTTGTACAGA
Source organism: Gloeocapsopsis sp. IPPAS B-1203 (assembly GCF_002749975.1). Classification (NCBI taxonomy): domain Bacteria; kingdom Bacillati; phylum Cyanobacteriota; class Cyanophyceae; order Chroococcidiopsidales; family Chroococcidiopsidaceae; genus Gloeocapsopsis; species Gloeocapsopsis sp. IPPAS B-1203. The sequence goes on from NZ_PEIG01000008.1 coordinate 25,983, forward strand.
TCTTAAACCACCAATCAAACTTAGTAGCGTTGTTTTTCCTGAGCCTGATTGCCCTGTAATAATGACAAACTCTCCTACACCAATTTCCAAATTAATATCTAGTAAAGTTTGCTTTTGTAAAACACCTCTACCATAGTAATGATTGAGAGATTGAATTTTAAGTGCTGGTTTTTGCATATACTGTTGCTTAATTAAAGATATCTGCTGGGTCAGCAGCACTTAGTTTACGTATGGCGATCGCACCCGATATGCAGCACATTAAAACGGTCAAAAGTAATACCAATAGTGCTCGACCTATCGTCATTGTAATTGGCAAAAGCGTTTCTTTTTGTACTATGCTATATTGAAAAGTTGCGAAAGCAAATCCAGGCATATAGCCTAAAATGGCTAATATTAAGGCTTGTTGAAAAATAACAATTAATAAGTAGATTTGAGTATAACCTATTGCTTTGAGTGTTGCATATTCTGGTAAATGATCGGCAATTTCACTGTACAATATTTGATAAACAATCACAGTTCCCACAACAAACGCCATGATTGTTCCCAGAGTAAAGATAAAGCCAATTGCCGTACTACTTGCCCAATAAGATTTTTCAAAATCAATAAACTCTTGTTTCGATAGTAATCTAATATCTTTCTGGGTTATCGAACTGCGTAGTTTTTCAAGAACAACCTCAGTGCTTGCTCCTGGTTTAAGTTTAACTAAACCTATATCAATGAGTCCGAAGTTCCGTCCATCTTGATTAAATAATCGAAAAAAATTCAAATCGCTTGTCATCAAATTACCATCAGCACCAAATGATGTTCCTAACTGAAACAATCCACCAATTTTAATTGTGCGACCTCCTACTTCAGTTGCGATCGCCTTCCCTTGCAGAAAATCAGCGGCGATTGTACCGAACTCTTGACGCGAACCTTGGTCGAACAAAAAAACATCTGGTTGCTTAATTTTATCGAGGTTTTGTTGGACTCCTGGTAAGTTAACGATAGAAGCATCTGGGTCAAATCCAATGACTTGAATACTACGCAGCTTGCGTGTTTGAGGGTTTCTCCATGAAGTAAAACCTATATAAATAGGATGAACGGATTCCACTTCCTCAAGTGCTAAAACTTGGTACAAACGCCGCTGGGAAAAAGTTTTCAGAGAAAGTAACGCATCCGATTGAGGATTGATGACAACAATTTCGCCATTCAAGCTTTGGTGAAACTGAACATTACCATCAAACAGTGCTTCTCGAAAACCTAATTGCATAAACATTAAAATATTGGCAAAAGCAATTCCAGCTAATGCTACGATTAACCGTGTTTTTTCACGCGTGAGTTGTAACCATGCCAAAGGAATTTTACGAATCATTTTCTTGGCATTAAATAAGTATTGTTCGATTTAAACATTAATTTCTACAACCACTTTGGCGTAAGTAAAACCAGAAACTAATTCGCTAGCCGTTGTGGGTAAACTAATTCTCACTTCTACTACTCTGGCATCAACATCCGCAGCAGGATCGCTATCTAGAATATTTTGTTTACCAATTTGTCTGCCAACTTGAGCTACAGTTCCCTTAATTTTTTCAGTAAAAGCGCGGTTTTCACTAGTAACACTTACTGCTTGACCAGGACGCACTTTGCTAATATCTTCTTCAAGAACTTCTGCAATGACAACCATTTGATCGGTACGAGCCAGTTCAGCAATTCCATTTGTGCTAATTGTTTCTCCAGAACGAGTGTGAAGTTTAATGATTTCACCATCAATTGGAGCTTTAATATAGCTCAACGCTAAATCTGCTTGAGTTAATTTAACAGCAGCAACCATACGATTTACTTGGGCTTGGGCTTCGCGCACATCAGTTGGGCGTACTTCTGTAATGCGGTTGAGATTGGCTCGCGCTTCATCAATTTGTCGTTGCAGAGTTACAATTGTTTCGTTACGACTTGCTTGGCTTTCATTCACTTGCTGTTGTGCAGTTTCTGCATTTAAGCGTCTCGTCTCAAGTTCTTGAGTAGAAATGGCACCCTCTTGATACAATTGCTGGTAGCGTTCGTAGTCACTTTGGGCATTGCGCAGCGCTGCTACTTGACGAGCAACTGTTGCTTGCAAAGTTTCTTGTTGTCCTTCTAATTCAGCTTCGAGACGTGCGATCGCAGCTTTTTGAGCTTCGATTTCTCCTGTTTGCGCTCCCGCCTGGATTTTTGCTAACGCCGCCCGCGCAACTTGAACATCGGCTTGAGCATTTTCTAGCGCAGCTGCAAGACGAGTATGAGTGTCTAGAACCGCAACTGTTTCACCTGCTTTAACCCAATCGCCCTCTTTTACTAAGATCTGCTCAACCCTTGCGCCTTGTGCTGAACTTGGTGGAGACAGTGTTATGACTTCTCCCTGCGGTTCTAAACGCCCTAAAGCAACAATAGATTGAGTAATTGGTGTCGTCGGAGTGACTGTTGTAGGGGTATTTTGATTTGGAACCTGATAAAATCTTATTAAAGCAACTGTTCCGATAACAACACTTGTCGCAAGGGCTAGAGAAACACGCCACTTACCTTTTGAATTTGAATGCGGCTGCTCAACTGACCTTGGCTTCTCTGTGACGCTTGACATAGTATCTTGCTCATATATCTGCATGATCCTGCTGTAATGCGAACAGATATAGGCACTGTACAGCAGAGAATTTTGGGCAATAGTTATTGAAGTCGGGAAAAACCTAGATATGATAATTCGATCAAGTACCCCACACCTTTTATCAAGCTATAATTCCCAAGATCTATCTGTAGTTATTAATTGAGATTTCAAGCTCTAAACGATTCGTAACCACATCATGCGTTACATTTTACTTTAAGCCTTTATACACATCTACGAAGTAGCAACTACGAATCTACATTACAAATTAGTATGACACAATTTGTCTTTAAACTACTCTCAACAACTGTGTAAAAGTGTGTAACTTGTGTTTTTTTTGTGTGTATAAATGGGCAAGAATGCTTGCCCACAATTCTACTTACCAACTGAATTATGCCATTTACGCCAACACAAACCAACCATAGCGAAAATGCTGACAGATACAAGAGAGAGTGTACCGCTATGAGATTGAGTCACTGGATCAGCACGAAAAACTGCAATACTACCATTTTCTAAGATTGCTTCAAAGGTAACTTGACCAGCATTATTCAAACTGTTTCCTCCAATAATCAAATCTACCACTTTAGAACCAGCAAGAGGATCGCCAACCGCAATAACTTTATTAGTATTCGGGTTTTTTCCTGTATAAATACCACTACCACCTCCTGCGTCAAGATAAGCTAAAAAGGCAATTTGACCTTGGTCATTAAGTGCAGGATTCGATTGAAAAAAGCTAAAAGGACTACTATCGTCAACAAATGTCTCTATTTCTTGATCGCGTCTCTTTTTAAAGATACCGTGCTTGCCATCATTCAATTGAGCTAAAAAAGCAACAGTTCCATTGTTATTAATTGATGGTGAACTGAAAGATCTAAATCTACCAGTACTATCAGCAACTGTAATAGTTCCTTTACCTCTACCGAGAAAGATACCAGTTGCTCCTGTATCCAAGGTAGCGTGAAAGGCAACTGTGTCAGCATCATTAATAGATGGTACGCTAAAAGCGCTAGCAGGACCATCAGTTCCTACAGTTCTAAAACCGACATTGAAATTACTAAAGCGATCGCTACTTGAAGCAATATTTGTAACTTTGCCATCTTTACTTACAAAAATCCCAGATTCTGCTGTATCCAAAAGGGCATTAAAAACTATTGTACCTTTGTTGTTCATCTTGGCGTGGCTAAAGTAACCAAATTCGCTATTGCTATCAACAATAGTACTAACTTCCCCATTCTTCTTGACAAAAACACCTCTATAAGATTCTACGAAATCTGGACTATAAAAAACACCGATAAATGACTTAGTGTTGTTGTTATTGATATTAGAACTGAAGAAAATATGAGTGAAAGGGCTGCCATCAACAACTGTTGCATTCTCCTCTCCTTTACTAGCAAAAATTCCACTCGGCGGATAAGCTTCGTTACCAAAGCCTTCAAAAATTACGGTTCCTTGGTCATTGATAGTAGCGCCTCTAAATACAGCATGGGAAGCACTAACTTGACTAATTTGGGTAAACTTATATCGAGACATTTCGTTCGTTATGTGGTTAAAAGTTTAAAATTCATAGCTCTTCGATTGACGTCGGAGGTACTCAAAAAAATGTGACAAAACACACCGAAGTCAGAATAAGAATAATAATTTCACGTACTGCTTAGACTTTATTTGTTTAATAACATTATTCAAGCTCGTAATAATTCTGAGTTGACAGTTGCAGGGGAAAGCTGTTTATCTAGCTGCTAAAAGTCTTTCATAAAATAACTACAACTGCATCCAAATAACTAAGCAGATATGTGTATTTTACGTGTGATATGTGTGCAACTTTGATGACGAACTACGAATATCCCGAATTGATTCCAACCCAAGTGCTTGCATCAATTCCTCATCGCGAACATCTAACTCAAACCATTGTCCCCAGCCAATCTCCAAAGACTCTAGCACTTGTCTAACATCTTTAAGATAGTGCAGCAGTGAACTTCGAGGAACTGTCCAGGGAATTGCACCGAATTCGTTACACAAAACTGCTACTTTGTTCGTTCTTGCCCAGTTTGCAATAGGAGATAAGAGACTTATCAGCCGACCTCGATCCCACTGTTGTTGAGCATAATGCTCTATAGCCTTTTTTGCCTCGGTATCCTGAATTGCATTGAGTAGGGGATCAACTTTGGCAAGAGTTGCAGGATAGGGGATGTTCTTCATAAACTGTGTAGCACGCCATCCCCAGGAAGCACCTTGATGGGTGAAAACAAATGGCTCGTAGAAGTGAAAGTTGTACACTACGTTCTTATCTGCAACAATGCGAGTCATCGGTAGCGATCGCGCGTTGTTCCAATCATTTGTAGTAGCACTGACATTGGAACTTGCAATAATTGTATGATCTGGTGCGCCCGAGCGAATAGCTTTAACTAACTCAGTTTGCACTCGATCCCAGGCTTGAGGTGTTTCTGCATTCGGTTCATTCATTACTTCCAAAAACACTTTCTCGGGATCGGTGCGGTTCATGTGAGCCGCAAAAGCGTTGAAGAATGCGACAAATTTAGCCAGTACAGCAGGATCAGAATACAACGATTTAGGATGATTGAACGGCGACAATATAATTCCTAGCCCTGTTTTGATATGAAGACGCACGATCGCATCAAGTGCCGCTAGTGAGTCAGTTTTTAAAACACCAGGGTTGTTGTCATTAAAAAATGTTGATAAAACAACTGGTAGGCGGGTGTAAGTTAGCCCTAAATGCTTGTACTGCTGCAATTTTGCCTCAGTATAGTATCCATCTAAGAGGCTGTGTCGTTGCCAGTGTGCGAGGTTGAAACCTTTGGCTAAAGTCTGTAATCGGCTGGTTTTAACTGTTGTAGGTTGTGCCGCTTGGAGGCGATCGCATATCATTGTTGTCAATCCAGAAGACAGTACCAGTAGCCCAAACCGGATAAAACGAGACCGAGAACAAGGGCGGTTAGCATACTTCATGGGATTCATCCTGATTGTCTGGCTTGCAAAATGCGGTACTTTTGTACAGCCCCTATGGCTTTTAAAGCAGTAGTCTCAATCCGGCGATAAAAAGATTCTGGTAAAAACCAAAGTAAGTACGCAGCAACTACAGTCATTAGCGTACGACGCGGTTCTTTCAAAATGCTCCAATGAGTCGCCAAAGCTTGATGCATTAACTTGACAGCTACAAAGCCTGCTTGTAGTCGAATCGCACTACGCGCCAGCGACTTGAGTTGATAAGCCTTAGCGGGACGTTCGCACTGTGCAATTAGTTCAGGTGCATAGGTTCGGGTCTTTGCTAATACCTTCTCAAAAGACTCTAGCTGCTTGAGTAAATTTTTTGAAGCTCCTTGAGGATTGACTCGATACAATGTAAGGGCATCAGAAATTCCCTCAATTTGCCAAGAAGTTTGAATTGCAATACGCAGCCAATATTCCAGATCCTCAGCATGATGCAATTGCTCGTCGAAACAACAATCCTGCATCGCACTATCTTTTATAACTTCTCGCCGGATCACAGCCGCAGAACCGTTCCCAACGACACTATCAATCAGGAGATATGACGGAGTAATATCTTTAAGTTTAGGCATCATAAATGTCCCAAGCAACTTGCCTGATTCATCAATAAAAGCGGAACGGCTAAAGCTGACACCCACACGAAAAGAAGATTCTAGATGCGCCAGATGTTTTTCCAGCTTTTGTGGTAGCCATAAGTCGTCGCCATCTAAAAATGCTATATATTCACCTTGGGCATGACGAATTCCCGTATTGCGTGCTGCGGATACACCACTGTTTGACTGTTGAATAATTTTTATTCTGGCATCGTCAAACTGCTGACAAATTGTCACACTTGCATCCGGTGAGCCATCATCCACGATCAACAGTTCCCAGTTTTGATATGTCTGTGCTAGTACTGATGCTACTGCTGCACCTATATACTTCTCTACTTTGTACACCGGAATAATCACCGTTACTTTTTTCATTTTGAGGTGTGACTTTGTCGTAATGTGGTTTATACCAATTGCCTAGATTGTTCTTGAAGAATGCGGCGTTTTTGACTATTTCCTGTTATTTTGAGAGCAACTGCTTCCATCTTTTTGTGGATTGAGTTAGGTAGAAGCCAAAGTGAGTAAGCAGCAGCTAAGGTTAGAAATGTTCGGCGTGGTTCTTCCCACAAGATCTGCCAATGAGTCGCCAAAGCTCGATGGACAAGTTGTATAGCTTTTGAGGTAGCTTGGATGCGTATTGCTCTACGAGCTAAAAACCTTAACTGATAAGCTTTCGCGGGACGTTCCCATTGTGCAATCAATTCGGGGGCGTAGCTTCGCGTTTTTGCTAGTACCTTTTCTAATGACTCTAACTGTTGCAATCCGTTTGTGGAAGCTCCCTTTGAATTGACACGATATAGTGTGAGGGCGTCAGGAATTCCCTCGATTTGCCAAGAAGTTTGCAGTGCAATACGCAGCCAACATTCAACGTCCTCAATATGATGTAGCTGCTCATCAAAATAACAGTCGTTTCGATTATGTGTGTATTTAATTGCCTCTAAAACCTCGCGTCGAATGACTGGAGCCGAGCCATTGCCGATTGGATTGCGGTAAAGTATGTACGATGGTGCGATCGCCTTTAGTTGGGATAGCTGGTAAATCCCTAAAGAACTTCCTGATTCATCAATAAAAGCGGAACGGCTAAAGCTGACACCCACACGAAAAGAAGATTCTAGATGCGCCAGATGTTTTTCCAGCTTTTGTGGTAGCCATAAGTCGTCGCCATCTAAAAATGCTATATATTCACCTTGGGCATGACGAATTCCCGTATTGCGTGCTGCGGATACACCACTGTTTGACTGTTGAATAATTTTTATTCTGGCATCGTCAAACTGCTGACAAATTGTCACACTTGCATCCGGTGAGCCATCATCCACGATCAACAGTTCCCAGTTTTGATATGTCTGTGCTAGTACTGATGCTACTGCTGCACCTATATACTTCTCTACTTTGTACACCGGAATAATCACCGTTACTTTTTTCATTTTGAGGCTTAATTTGTATAATTTATAGATTCTTCATTTGACCGGAATCGTGTACATAAAAAGATAGATAAGTTCGTAAACTATTTTTGAGCAGAAGCTGATCCAGCTAGAAAAATATTTGAGTAATATATGTACAATTTTCTACTTAAGTTCACTAAATCATAGAACTAAAAACCAAAATGAACGTATTTTTTATGTCAGACTTTTGGTGTAGATATGTGCAATATTTGTTTTTAGTCAATCACTACTTTAAAAAAGTTGAATATTAATATATCTAGTGATATGACATTGCTAAAATTCCTATAAATCATGCTGTTGAAAAGTCAAATAACTATTGATTCAACAATGTATTAAGCATAAAAATATTTTCATGCATCCCCTTGATGATGTGTGATGCAATATTATTTCTTCGCAAATAATTTAAGTTTTTATCATGATGATTGGAGTGAGAATTGAAACTGACAATTCTATTTAACGGTCAATTCTGGGAAGGAATAGTTGAAGTAAACTACGAAGGTTGTTTTAAAGCAGGAAAACATATATTTGGTTCAGAACCTAAAGATCCTGAAGTCTTGAATTTTGTAATTCATTCAGCATTAAAAATATTAGAAAACACGACCTCTTCAATAGAGATAAATATAGCTGAAGAGAAAAGAGTTAATCCTAAAAGGCTTGCAAGAGAAGTTGCCAAAGAATCTATTAGAGGAGTGTCTACAATGGCACAAGAAGTAATTCAACAAGAGCTAGAAACTCGAAAAAAAGAAAAGAAAGTGACCTCTAAAGCCCAGAAAGAAGCTGAAAAAGAGCAAAAGCGCCTAATTGCACAGCAAAAAGCGAAGGCAAGACATCGTGGTAAAGGTTAAAGAGCGCGATCGCAATTAGAATAAAATTTCTACTTTAACAAAACCATTCCTGCTACTTGAGGATTAAAATTACTAGGAAAGATGGTAGGACAAGGATACCTCAAAAAATATTGGTGACAAAGTTCTGATGTAGTATTCTTATCTGTATATTTTGCTCTTTGCAAATCAACTACTTGAATGTTGGCTTGATATAAGTTAGCTCCTGCTAAAACCGTTTCTTGCAAATTAGCTCCTGCCAAATCAGCATTTTGTAGATTAGCTCCTGCTAGGTTAGTCTTCTGTAAATTAGCTTCTTCTAAAATAGACTCTTGGAGATTAGCTTTGAATAAGGTAGCCTGTTGCAAGTTTGCTTTTGCGAGAATAGCTTGCTGTAAATTGGCATTAATCAAAATTGCATCAGAGAGTTGAATATTTACCAAATAAGCTTTTTGGGCTGCTAAACCTGCTAAACTTTGTTGCTCCCACTCTAACCAAAACCAAGGAATTCTTCTAGGTGTACTATTTAAAAACTCAAGTGCTTCAATGCGCCCACCACTTCCAGATTGATCGTATGCTGCGGTAATCACTTGCCATGCTTGATAAATTTCTGTATTGCGCTGTTGGCGCTCATTAAAAACAACAAAAATCACAGCAGAAAGAATTGATAAATTTCCGATGAGTTGAATAATTTCTATAAAGGCTAAGTTTTTGAGCCAATCAAGAATAGTTTCTAAGCGCTTTTCAAATAAGTAAAATGCTGCTAAAAACTGAGTCTGCTTATCGGGTGGAATATAGTGTCCGCAACGCTTACGATGCTCTCGATCTACTCGAAATACTTGCTTATTCCGCTTTTTCATAGTAATTCAGTAGCTTCAAAAAACCTCCTACATGGCTCCCAGATGCCCTTCAATCAAAATCAAGGCTATTAGCGAACTAAACTAATAACGCCTCAAGTAAACGTTTCCACTCAACTAGATCGCCATTATTAGTTGCAAGAATGTCAGTTAAATCATCAAAATCTCGATGAATTCCATCCTTAAACTTTTTGATTTTCTCTTTATAGAACTTCACCCTCATAATATCTGTTTTGCCCTGGAGTAGAAAATAGCAAAAATAGTCAAATAGATCGATTAGTATTTGAAATGGCAATACTAGTTTGTCATAACCTAAACTTTGAGAATACTCATCATATTCTTCTAGCATTCCTCTGATGATGAGATATTCTAAATAGTTGAGTTTTACAAAAGGGTTGTTAGGGAATTTTTGCAATGCATCTTGCATAACCTGCACAGAACGATTAGAGTCATTCTGTTTCAGTAAGAAAACTGCATACCTTTTTATTGCCCAAGTGTAAGCAGGATTTTTGGTAAGAACATCATTGTAAACTTGTTCTGCTTCTTCTAGGCGGTTGTACTTTTCTAGAAAGTAAGCATAATGTGAGAGAGTCCATAAGTCATCGTCATAGCCATTCTTTAAAGCTTTGTGATACCACTCATAAGCACGATCCATCAGAAAATTTCGTTCTAGAATGTAGGCGTAATAATTTGCTCCCTCGTTTCTATTTGTGATAAACGCTTGTTCAAGATGATAAAGCGAAGTTTCGTAATTGTAAGTTTTGCCATAACATTGACCGATTCCATAGTGAAAGTCTGGTGTCTCTTTATGTTTTAGTAAGTGTTGATATAATTTTGTCGTTACTTTGTACACATCTTCCGCGCGTAAGAAATCTGCAACTTCAGCAATAGAAGCGATCGCATAGTCTTGATACTGATTAAGAATCTTTTCATACTCTTGGTTGCGAGCAAGATTCATCAACTCGTTTTCTACCATTAGTTATATTTCCTACTTAATATTATTTAGCTTGCTTGACAAGCATCGTACCAAGTTGACAATGATTGAAGTTCGGCAAGTGGCAGTAACAAAGTATCTTGAATTTCCTGCTGCACTCTATTACTGACATAACAGCTATTGTTCAGGCAATCTATCAATAATTGATTGGTATCGTAGTACTGTTTAAGTTTTTCCATCTGCTGAGTATTAAACTGCCAATTGTAGCCAAAATTGCGATAGGAAATCGATACTAGCTTTAACTGTTCCATCCAAGTATCACCGTTAGCTTTCCACCACAGGTCAAATTCACTGTCCTGAAGTGAACTGAATACTTGTTTAAGTTGTTGCAATTCTTGCTCTAGATTGGAATCAACAACACTAGCACGGGTAATTGCTCGTTCAAGAACGCGCTTAAAAGTCAAAATACATTTTGGAGTGTCTTTAATCACGTAGTTAAGCGCAAGCGTACGATCAAGTGCAAGATCAAGCGCCAGCTCATCATTAATTTTTCGAGTCATTGTCGGCTCAAGTGCACGCGCTAAATCTAAAGTACTACTAAGTAAATTAGAGGTACGCGCTAAGTCAAGGTCAAAATAAAAAGCTCTCACAAGTACCGACTTCTGTAGATACATACTACGGGCTTTTTGACTAATCCAGGTGAGAAACTCTTGTAATCGCTCATCTGCAACAAGGATTTGATCGACGTGTTGCTTCATTGACTGAAGCAGGTAGTCAGCATTTTGTAACATACTAACGCTGAATAAAAATACTTCCCGCCAGCGTTTCTCCGTGACATGACTAACTAGTTGTTGTAAACTTTGATTTAAAGCTTGAACATCAGAATTATCAACAATTGTTCGTGCAGTGAAATATTCATGAAATGTCAAGTGGGAAAACGAATAAATTCCTCTAGCACGCTCGACTAACAAGCCATGTTGAGCTTCGATTGATTTGAGCACGATCTCACTATCGAGTTGCAACGGTTGAGTAGCTGTCACAACACTAGGCAAGCTACGGATATAATCAGCAATGTATTGTTCTAGTTGCTGCTGTCTAAAGAAGTATTCACCTTGCTCAAATGTCTGTAAAGCAATCTGGCTTAATAGATCTTCCTTGTGTCTAACTGACAAGTTTTTGTAAACCTGCTCGCGTTCAATATTACGCTTAGCATCCCATTTTTTTAGTAGTAAATTTATTCCTTCTTTGTAAAATTGGGTGCGATTTATGGGAAAACTAGCTGTTTCTGCAAAGACTAGACATATCAGTGTCAGTAATAACGGATTAGTAGCTAGTTCGCGAATTGTAGAGTTTTGCTGGAGTTTCTGCAGAAAACTTCGACTCTCTTCTTGAGAAGCAAACCAATTATAAGCAAAACTAGTTATCTGATCGGCATCAAAATCAGCAATTTCTACCTCAGTAAACTCTTCAAAGGTATATTCGCGTGTTGCAATTCTACAGGTAAGTACAAAATGGCTATGAAGAAACTTAGCTGAAAAACTTCGGATCTCCTGAACAACGCGATAGCAATTTTTTCCCTGTACTTCATCGAGTCCATCAAGTAAGACTAGCGCCCTACCATGACTTAATATTTGTGCAATGACTGTAGAATCCGTCACTCCGCAAGTTGTCAACTGCTGTGCTATGTACTCAAGCAGATTTGGCTGTTCTGGTGCTTCAGCAAAGTCTTTGAGCGCGATTAATATTGGTACTCGGTTATCTTTTAGCTTGCCATTAATACACTGCAAGGCAATATGTTTTAGAAAAGTAGTTTTACCTGCGCCTGGTTTACCCAATACGACTAACTTGGTGTACTCTTGCAGTGCTTCTAAACCAGATATTGAGCTTTGAGTAACTTCCCCAAAGTTAGGACGCTCAAATTCGTCTGGTGCGCAAACTTTGAGCAAATCAGTGAGTTCTAATCGGCGTCGTCCTGTAATTTTTTTGAGTAGGTTTACCTTAGTATAAATGTTATTTAATTCGATGGGCTGGGACATATCTAGTACCCGCATTAGCCCACACCTTTGTTGTATGGTAGTGCGCACTTTATCGCGTATGTCTTGTACTAATACGTCTAGGTCACACTTACTATTGAAGTGAGCTAACCCTAACTGAACAAGTTCAACTTCCTCAATTAAGTCAGCAGTTTCTTCCTCCCAATTTTCTAGTTCAGCAACATCTTGCCAAGGTAATTCTAATCTTTGACAGATTTTATGAAAATTTTCCCGCCCTACTGGTTTGCCAGCAAAAAACTTTTGTACTGTCGAGCGAGAGACTTCTAACTCATCTGCCAAGTCAAGTTTAGTTGCAAACATCAACATAGCCCGATTAGCACGGTTGAGTCCTTCTGGTGATGCTTTTAGCGATCGCCCTGCCTGTACTTTCATGTCTGTTTGTAATGAATAGAACTTGTCTAACAGTATTTAGAGCTAACTCAAAAAGTCAGGAAACTAGCTTGGGAAGATCACTCACATTAGCTAATTTTTTGTGATTATAGAATAATCTAATTAATTCAGTCTGTATTCACCACAACAATCAATATTTTTTCGTGCTTATCCAACCTTACATATGCCCCAAAATATATATAGAATAAGCTCATCTAATAAGTCAAGCTATTCATAACAAATGAGCTAAACTATTCTTGGTAATTTTTTACACCAGATACTCGCTATTATCTAGCTCTCAAATTATTAATTTTACAAAGCTACTATTTATTGTTTACATAAAGCTTGAGGGTTGAATTTATAATATTTTTCCTACTTTAACATTTTTTTTCCTCTTCCTTACGGAGGATTAATATGTAAAAGATATTTGTAGTGTAAAAAACAAATTTTTCGTATAAAAAAAACAAAAATTGTATTAAAAATAACAGATTATAGAAAAAACCACTCAAACTAAACTGTATACAAAAAAAACACATAAAATACACATCTTTAAACCCTTACTGGGCTTGATTAATTTGTCAGATATGCAAAAATATAAAGCATCATTTGCATGTTGCTTCTTGTGTCAACCTTGATGGAAAAAATTTAATGAATTTTTTATCTAGTTATAGATGGTGAAATTTTCAAATAAACTGTTATGAAGCAGCCAAGTTTTTTCCTTATTGAGTTAAGAATCTCAATACTTGTGAGTCATTCTTATTCTTTTAAAAATGAGGATACTTGATTTTAGTTTTAAGGGTTAGAATTCTTAAGTTGTAGCTTTGTGTATTACTAAAGAATTTGATTTTATTAAAAACATTAAGTAGGAGTAATTAACTGTAAACTCAAATTCTCATTGCCATATAAGATAGTATCATCAAAAACACTTAGCCATAACTGACAAAACAATAAACTAAAATATTTTAATTACTTGAGAATACTTCAATTAAGTAATTTTAGTATTAGAGCAAGAGCTAATTTAGAAATATCTAAATACCTGTTGAACAGGTGATATATCTCTCGTGACTTGTTGGTATTCAAGCATTAAATTTAATCAATGATTGCTGCAAATAGGTTACAAACATTGTTAAATGCTGGTCATTTTGTTGTGTCAGCTGAATTAACACCGCCGCGACACTACAAGATAAAGCCATTGATTAGCAAAGCGGAAAAGATTGCTGCCTACGTAGATGTAGTACACATAAATGACAATGCGCTTTCACAAGCACGGTTATCTAATGTTGTAGCCGCACACTTAATCCAGCAAATAGGAATTGAACCTGTTGTGCAATTAACACTACGTCACAAAAACCGGATTGCTTTGCAGAGTGACTTATTAGGACTAGCAGCACTAGGAATTCGTAATGTCATGATTTTAGGGGGTTATCCCTGTTCAATTGGTAGCGATCCAGATGCTAAGGAGGTAAATGACATCTCTGCAATTGATGCGATCGCCGCAACTCACAACCTAACAACGTACGGCAAAATGTTTAATGGAGATGCGATCGCGCCAGCTCCAGATTTTTATATAGGTACAATCGCAGTTCCTTCCACAGCGCCCGATAAATTAGATGAGAGCATGGCTCTTTTGGCGGCAAAGATTAATCGTGGTGCACGCTATATTCAGCTACAAGCAACTTTCGATCTGACCACAATGCAGCAATGGATGGCAGAAGTTGTGAAACGAGGATGGCACAAACGAGTTCATTTTATTGGAGCAGTTTTTCCTGTTAGTAGCTGGAAAGGACTTGAGTTTTTACAAACAATCCCAAGTTTCATCATCCCAAATGATGTAGTTGAGCGCATTCGCAGCAGCGATCGCAAGTCAGAAAGCCTTAAAGTCACTTTAGAGTTAATTCAAGGTATACAAGCCATCGAAGGCATTCGCGGTATTCACTTGCGATTAATTGGTTCTAGTGACTGTTCTCAGATTGTCGAATTAGCAGGACTACGACAAGCCCAACGCAGCACAATCACTTGAAAGCACTTAGCAATTGGCTAAAAGCTAATTAAACACTTTTCTTACTAAGAATTAAAGAATGAAACGAGTAGTAATTACAGGCATTGGTGTTGTGGCTCCTTTAGGAATCGGTAAGGAGCAGTTTTGGAAAAATGCAATTCGCGGACAATCGTATTTGCAAGCTGACCCTGAAATGGAAGCAATGGGTATTAAAAGCAAAGTCGTGTGTCGAGTTGCTGATTTTGATCTTTCCGATTACTGTTCAGGAGCGGAGTTTGACCATTTGGTTGAGCAAGATCGCGTAGTGCAGTTTGGTGTTGTTTCTGGTACGGCGGCGATCGCTGATTCAGGTTTAGACTTAAGTCAAGAAAACCCAGAATCTTTAGGAATTATCTTTTCCTCAGCGATCGGTGGTACGCCAACAATCCAAAAAATCTTTGAGCGATGCAGTGAAAAAGGCAGCCAACCCTTAAGACACGTTGCCACTGGTGAGAATTTCTACAACGCAGGTATGTTCAACTATCCTGCGGCACTTCTAGCACGAAAGCACGGATTTCAAGGACCGTGTACCTCGCTATCGACAGGTTGCACTGCTGGCTTAGATGCTTTAGGACTAAGTTTTGAACTGATTCGTTCTGGAGAATGCCAGGTGATGCTGGCAGGAGCTTCTGAAGCGCCGCTTACTAGTTTAACTTATGCCACACTCGACGTCATTGGTTCTCTTTCGGTAGCCGATTGCGAACCAGAAAAGGCATCTCGTCCATTTGATGCGAAGCGCGGTGGATTTGTCATTAGTGAAGCTGGTGCAGTATTAGTGCTAGAGGAATTAGAACATGCACTTGAGCGCAACGCCCACATTTATGCCGAAGTTGTGAGTTATTACAGCGTCAGTAATGCCTTTCATATGACTGATCTTCCCGATCACGGAGTCCCAATGGCAGCAGTGATGGAACGAACGCTAAACCTAGGCAATGTTGAACCAGAAGAGCTTGATTATATCAATGCACATGGCAGTTCTACACCGCAAAATGATCTATTTGAAACGAATGCTTACAAACAAGTACTAGGCGATAAAGCCTATCGCTTGCCAATTAGTTCAACTAAATCAATGATCGGTCATTCGCTTTCTTCTGCCAGTTTAGTAGGAGTTGTGGCAACTTTAGGTGCAATTGAACTTTCTGTTGTTCACCCAACAGCTAATTATGAGTTTCCTGATCCTAACTGCGATCTTGACTACGTACCCAACGAGGCACGTTCTACAGATGTCAACACTGCACTACTAACTGCGAGTGGCTTTGGTGGCATCCATTCCGCAGCAATTTTCAAAAAGTATCGGGAGGAATTTTTAGGTGAGTAAACACGATGTAGTCATTACTGGCATTGGTATTATTAACCCTGCTGGTACTGGCAAAGATGAGTTTTGGCACAATATCAGTACAGGTAAATCTGCAATTCGTGCGATTAGCCGTTTTGATTCTACAGACTTTCCAACCAAGGTAGCAGGTGAGATTGCAGAGTTTGAACCAGCAGACTATATTCCGCGTCGCTTCATTGTCAAAACAGATCGATTCACGCACTACGCCTTGGCTGCAACTGAATTGGCACTGCAAGATGCAGCACTTGATTTAACACAAGAAGATTCCTATCGCGTTGGTGTTTGGTTTGGTAACAACGCAGGCGGTTGGGATATCTGCGAACGTGGATTTTACGAACTGTATAACGACGGCGCAACGATGGTTAATCCTTGGCAAGCAACGGCGTGGTTTCCGACAGCGGCTCAAGGGTATGTTACAATCCGCTACGGTATTCGCGGGTACAGCAAGAGTTTTGTTTGCGATCGCGCTAGTGGCGCAAGTGGATTGTACTTTGGCATCAAGTCAATCCAAGAAGGATTTAATGATGTCGTTATTGCTGGCGGTTCGGAAGCACCGATCACGCGGTTTGGGATGACGTGTTATTACGAAACAGGAGAAGTTAGTGCCGCGAGTGATCCAGAAAAAGCTTATTTACCATTTGACCGCAATCGCTCAGGCTTAGTACTAGGTGAGGGCAGTACCGTTTTGGTACTAGAATCAAAAGAACACGCACTTGGGCGTGGTGCGAAGATTTATGGCAAGGTTGTCTCTGGTTGTATGACGACGGATACCGATCCCACTAGCGGTGCTAACTTTGAGCGCTGCATGGCACGCGCGATTCAATCTGCACAACTCCAACCAACAGATATTGATATTGTCTTAGCCGAAGGATGCGGAACGCAACAAAACGATCGCGTTGAGGGCGGAGCGATCGCCAATGTTTTTGCCCAAGCACCAAATGTCGCGGTTTCAGTTCCTAAAGCACTCTACGGGCACCTTTATGGTGCAAGTTGTGTTACTGAGGTAGCTTGCAGCCTTTTGGCAATGGAGACAGAACAATTACCTACAATGAACCAAACTGAGCCAGATTCCGACTGTCGGCTCAACTTTGTCACTCAACCCCAAAGTCATCCGGTGCGCCATGCACTAGTGAATTCTCGCGCTCGCGAGGGAGTCAATGCATCGTTTGTGATTGGTCAGTAATGTGTTGCGATCGCATGAAAGTGCCAAAGTTCGCCCAATCGCTCTTCATCACAGCAAATACCAATCAAAACTAAAGTTACATTTTTAATTGAGGTATCTACTTATGGTCATGGATGCGCTAAAAGACATTTTGCTTGATTTAGGAATTCCTGAACAAGAAATTACAGCAGCAGCACTCCTCCGCAAAGACTTGCAGCTCGACTCAACAGAAACAGTAGACATTTCTCTAGGATTAAAACGTCGCTTCGGTGTCAATGTCAAACTCGAATCACGCAAAGACATGACATTAGGGGATGTCTGCGAGATGGTTAACCAAGCGATCGCTGCTACTGCTACTGCTACATAAGACTTCCTAGCAAAGGAACACAAGTTTTCATGTATCTACAACTTGCCCAACCAAAACTTGCCGAAGTTAAAGGGATAGGAATTGATATTGCATCTATTAGTAAAATTGCCTCTTTAGTAAGCCGCTACAACAGCGAAACGCTTACTCTACTTTTTACTCCCGACGAAATTGAACAGTGTCAGTTTGCACCGCATCCTAGTCGATATTACGCCGTCTGTTTTTCGGTTAAAGAAGCTGTAGGCAAAGCTTTAGGAACTGGATTAGTTGATATCAACTGGAATGAGATTGAAACAGTCATAGTTCAGTCGGGCTTGACAATTAAGTTGCGCGGCGTAGCACAACAAAAAGCATTGCAGTGTGGAGTGAAAGCATGGCTGGCAACTTGGTGCTATTGGGATGACTATGTGATGGTTCACGTTCTTTCAAAGGGCGAATAAACATGAATCAGTACGAACAACTACCTGATATTTTTAATGTGGCAGCTTACTTTATCAAAGGTAATTTGCATAAAGGATATGGTGAAAAAATTGCTCTGTACTATCACGATGAGACGTACACGTATCGTAAAGTAAGTAATGAAGTTTGCGCTGCTGCTGGATTACTCGCTGAGTTAGGTTTAGAACGCGAAAATCGAATCGCACTCCTATTACCCGATAGCCCAGACTTTGTATTTGCCTTTTGGGGTGCGATTTGGTTAGGTGCTATACCTGTACCAATCAACACTGCGTGTAACTTGAATGATATTGAGTATATTCTGCAAGATTGCCGCGCTAAAATCTTACTCACAACTCAAGACTGGCAAGAAAAGCTTTCTCCAATTCAGTCTCCATTCTTACAAAATATTCTCCTTATAGATGGAGAGAACTCTTTTAGAACACTCTCAAACTCATTTTCTCAAGAACTATCGCCGGCACAAACATCACCCGACGAACCAGCATTCTGGCTGTATACTTCCGGTAGTACAGGTAGACCCAAAGGCGCGATTCACATTCATCGCAGTATGATTGTCTGCGCAGAGCAGTACGGTAAAGCGACTCTTGGTTTGCATCATAACGATATTACATATTCAATCGCCAAGATGCCATTTGCCTACGGTCTAGGAAACACTTTGTATATGCCAATGGCAGTTGGTGCAGCATCAATTTTATCGGATGCAAATAATGCCTTCGACATCATTGCCGATATTCATCACTATCAACCAACAATTTTGTTTGCAATTCCTGCTACTTATGCTAGTATTCTGGCAGTGCAAGACATTGCCCCTTTAAATGCTGCAACATTACGCTTATGTGTATCAGCAGCTGAGCAACTACCTAAAAGCATTTGGCAAAAATGGCGCAATACCTACGGTAAAGAAATTTGTGAAGGTATTGGCACAACTGAATTTTTACATATCTTTCTTTCAAATCGTTTAGGCGAATGCCGTCCAGGTAGTTCAGGTAAACCTGTTGCTGGTTACGATATCCGCATCATTGATGAGAATGGTGTCCTAATGCCTACTGGCGAAATTGGCAACTTGCAAGTAGGTGGCGATAGTTTGATGCTGCGGTATTGGAACCGTCATCAAGAAACACGCCAAGTGATCTACGGTAAGACCATGCGTACCGGAGATAAATATCTCTGTGATGAAGATGGCTATTTCTGGTTTATGGGACGCAAAGACGACCTTTTTAAGGTTAACGGGCAATGGGTGTCGCCCTTTGAAATTGAAGACGTGTTGCTGCAACACGAGAGTGTGCTTGATGTTGCAGTAGTACCAGAATCTGAAAGTGGTGAAAATTTAACTCAAGTTGTAGCCTACGTTAGCCTGAAGTTTGGTTTTTCCGAGTCGGCTGAACTAGAAGAAAGCATTCGTAGATTTACCAAAATGCAATTGCCTCGATTTAAAGCTCCGAAAAAGATTCAATTTTTAGAACGATTACCGCGTACGTCAACAGGAAAAATTCACCGCAAGGCATTACTTAAAGCTAGTCAATTGGTTCAATAAGAAAGGATAACTCAATGGTAACGCAGCAACAAAGACACTTGGTAATGGGACCAAGTGATGTTCCGACGATCGCCGACAGAGGTGGTGAAATTCATGTATTGATTTCTCCTACCAGCGTGCAGTCCACCAAGTTAATTATGGGCACAGCAACCGTACCAGTTGGCGGCAGAGTATTATGTCACGCACACCCACATGGTGAAGAGTGTTTTTACGTACTGCAAGGTCAAGGTGAAATCGAGATTGCAGACGTTGGTGTTGTACCCTTTCAAGCCGGACAAGCAGTACTGACTCCCCAAGGTGCAGCGCATTCGATTGTTAACGTTGGTAATGAGGAAATCCGAGTTGTCTTTGCCTCGGCTCCCTTAGCACCTTCCCCCAAAGACGGACACATTATTCTTGAAGGAGAACACTAAATGAAGAACATGATGCAAGAAGCGCCGGATGTTGCCCAGAGTTTCTTCGATCTGGCAAAATCGGTGAAGCAGTATTCTCCGCTTGATGAAAAGGTTAATGAGTTAGTTATTATCGGTATATTTAGCGCACATCGGGGTTTACGAGGCATCAACACGCACGTAGAGCGCGCGATCGCAGCTGGAGCAACCAAAGAAGAAGTGATTGCTGCAATTCTCTTAGCACTACCAATTGTTGGCATTACAGATGTCAATATGGCATTAGATCAAGCAATGGAGACGATCTCACACACCACAGCCGAAACAAAGGAGGTTGCAGGTGCGACGGCTAGTTGACTTGAGTGTCTTAGTCGAAAACTCGGCTTCAGAGCCGATGGAAATTCGCGTTGAGCGACTCGATCACATCAATGGTGCTAAGCATTTTTGTGCGGAAGTGGCAACGCGAAATGCTGCTAAGTCTGACGATCGCCGTCTTGAACCTGAAGATTTTCCCAATGGTGCCTTTATTACTTTAGATACTGTCACCTTACCCACACACATGGGGACGCATATTGACGCCCCGATTCATTACGGTTCAGATTGTGCAGGTTCTCCAGCGCGTTCTGTCGATGAATTACCCCTAGAGTGGTTTTTCAGTGATGGAGTACGACTCGACTTACGCCACAAACAGCCACAAGACTTTATTAGCATTGCAGACATCAAAACTGCCTTAGATGCAACTAAACACCAACTCAAGCCTCTAGATATTGTTCTAGTTTGGACAGGAACCGATAAACTTTGGGGTAAGCGTGAGTATTTTTCCCATGCACCAGGCATGAGTCGAGAAGCGACTGAGTGGTTAGTAGAACAAGGCATCAAAGTTATCGGCATTGACACCTACGGCTTTGACCGTCCATTTGTCACGATGCTAGAAGACTTTTGGCGGACAGGCGATCGCAGTTATCTTTGGCCAGCACACTTCTATGGTCGCGAACGCGAATACATTCAAATCGAACGTCTCGTCAATCTCGAACAGCTACCCGATACAGGATTTCAAGTTGCTTGCTTTCCTTTGCGTGTTAAAGGATTAGATGCAAGTTGGGTACGCGCAGTAGGGATAGTAAATGGGTAATGGGGAATAGGAGTATTTACCGATTACCAATTACCAATTACCACCTAACTACTTCACAACAGTAACTTATAGATTTTACGGAGTGTAAATATGACAGGTTACACAGAGAACAATATTGTTATTTTGCGAGATTTTAATACTGTTTTCGATCTAACAAACGATATTGGGCTTTGGCCACAACTATTTACTGAGTACGAAAAAGCAGAAGTACTAGAGCGCAATGGTAACGAAGTTTTGTTTAGTTTGACGACTTATCCTGAAGGCGATCGCCCTTCACGAACTTGGGTTTCGCGGCGGCTGATTGACAAGCCTGGTAAACAAGCTACGGCGGAACGCGTAGAAAAAGCCTTTCCATTTAAGGACATGAAAATTCACTGGACTTATGAGGAGTTACCTCAAGGCGTGGGTGTGGTGATGACTTGGATGCAAAAGTTTGAGATCCACGATGAATGCAAGTGGACAACTGAACAGATGGAGTCATTTCTTAACCGAAATACTCGCGTTCAAATGCGAGCGATTAAAGAAAAAGTTGAAGCTTGGTCTGCTAAGACTCTTACAACAAACGCTGTCTAATACTTGCCGCGACAACCCCAAGGAGTAACTATCAATGTACCAGCTAGCCAGTGATTTTTTAACATATCACGAAATGTTTGTTCCAGGTCAAAAAGACCCACTCGTTATCTTGCAAACTTTATTGCAAACTGGGGTTTTTTCTGAATATGTGATGTACGAAAGCGAGAGCGAGGTACGGATTGCGGGTAATGCTTTAGCTGAGGTTTCAGTCAGTGCTGAAGCTGTGTCTAGTCGCTTTATGAGCCAGAAGCACTCAGAAATTTGCACCGATCCACTGAAGCAAGTCGAGTCAATTTTTGCATCTTTGCCAGTAGAAAACTGGACAGCTTATGGTTACGTTGGCTTTGACATTGCCCGTTTTTATTACTCCTACTCCAAAGCTATTGACCAGCCTTTACTTTACTTTTTGGTTCCAGAAACCGAACTTTACATTACCACAAAGGGAGTACACATTAGAAGTATTAAGTCACCTGCAAAAGTGCTAGAAGTCTTATCTGCTGATAGCAAATTAGCAGAATATGTACCAACGCCTCCCGTTGTAGCTGCAACTGAAAACCAACAGTATGAAAAACAAGTTGCAACTCTAATTGATGCCATTCAAAATGGCGAACTGCATAAAGCGATTATCTCGCGATCAGTAAAGGTGAAGGGCAATATGGATGTGCTTGGCACTTATATATTAGGAGCTAAGAGTAATAACGCTGCGCGTTCGTATTGTATAAGTGTGGGAGATGTCTGCGCTGTAGGGTTTAGCCCTGAGATTTTGATGGAAGTTAGCACAGATGGTTTTGTTGTAACAAATCCTCTAGCAGGAACGCGACCGCGTAGTTCAGATTTAGAAGAAGATACGCGTTTGAGTGATGAGTTATTTATTGATGCTAAAGAAGTTAAGGAACACGCACTTTCTGTTTGGTTAGCGCAAAGTGAGATTAGCACAGTTTGCTCACCTGAAACTGTACAGATTTTTGATTTTATGCAAGTTAAGCAGTACCGTTGCGTTCAACACTTATCTTCACGGGTAGGCGGTCAACTCAAATCAGGAAAGACGCTATGGGATGCATTGAAAGTGCTGTTTCCTGGTATTACAGTCTCTGGAATTAATAAACAAGAAGCTTTAGCATGGATTGACCGCTTGGAGGAAGAACCAAGAGGAATTTATGCTGGTGGTATTGGTTGGATTGATAGCAGTGGTACAGCAGATTTAGCGATCGCAATTCGCTCTGTTTATCAATATGGTGACTCTGTTCATCTCAACGCGGGTGCAGGTATTGTAGCTGAATCGGTTCCTCAAAACGAATATGTTGAATCGGTTAACAAGATGAATACGATGCTAACCAATCTCGTGATGGAGTCCTAATTAGTCACCCCATTACCAATTACTCATTACCTATTGCAAGTATGTCTTTTATTCAGGTTGCAAATCGCAAAGTTTATTACAATGCACCTTTTGGGTTGCCGTCTCAAGGCGATCGCAAAATAATGTTGCTAGTACATGGTGCTGGAGGTAGCAGCCGTCATTGGGAACCAATGCTAGCTCAATTCGATGCGACAGAATTTCCTGTAGCGCTCGATTTACCAGGACATGGGGCTTCGGAGGGGTATGTACCTGATTCAATTGATGCCGTTGCTGAATTTCTCAATGTTTTTTTGAATCGCTTAGGCATTGAGCATCCTATTTGTTACGTAGGACAATCGATGGGAGGCTTGATCGGACTTCAATTTGCGCTTGCTTACCCAGATCGAGTTGCACAGTTGGTCTTAATGGCAACCTCTGCACGCATTCAACTTCATCCTGATTTTCTGCAGCAGGCGATAACTGGGCAATGGCATTATGAAACTCTCCGTCAAAGTTTTGCTCCTGAAATTCCTGAAAATGTTAAAGCTCTTGTATTAAGTGAATTCCAATATACTTTATTGCAAGCAGATGCTTCTGATTTCATGGGTGTAAGTCGTGTCGATCTCAGTAGTGCCGTGTCAGCTTTACGGCTACCGACATTGATTCTCACCGGAGACGATGACGTAATTATCTCGCCACGCAAATCTAAGATGTTACAGTGGCAAATTGAAAACTCTCGCTTGGTTACGATACCTAATGCGGGTCACTACTTGCACGTCGAACAACCGGCAAAAGTTGCTGCTGAAATTCAGCATTTTGTCAAGGGCGATCGCTTGGTGTCAGCATCTCAATCACAGGAAAGTTGAAGCCTAATTTACAGTTGAACCTTTGATTTCTCTAGCAATCCTGCGTCCCTACTCAAGATCATTGGTGAGGATTGATGTGGAAGTACTATCTGACTCTAAGTTCAATTCTCCTGCTACGCGGCTGAGCGAAAACCGCAGCTATGCAATTCTTGGCACTGGAGCATTAGGTGGGTTTTATGGTGCTCGCTTACAACAGGTTGGACTCGATGTTCACTTTCTGTTGCGTAGTGATTATGAGTATGTCAAGAAACATGGTTTATTTATCGAATCTCCAGATGGATCTTTCCGCCTCTCCCATGTTAATGCCTACCGTAACGTGCTCGATGTACCACCTTGTGATGTTGTTATCGTTGCGCTAAAGACAACGCAAAATAATTTATTACGGCAAATGCTACCTAGTTTAGTTAAAGATAACAGTGTTGTCTTAGTCTTGCAAAATGGTCTAGGTGTAGAAGAGGACGTCGCGGCGATCGTCGGCTCGCATCGCGTCATGGGTGGCTTGTGCTTTACTTGCAATGACAAAGTTGCTCCAGGTCACATTCGTCATCTTCATTACGGTGTAATTACGCTCGCCGAATATGCTTGTAATTATCTAAGTTGTGGAATTACCGAGCGTATGCTTCAAGTCAAAAGTGACTTTGAGAGTGCTGGGGTTCTCATTCAGTTAGCTGAAGATCTGCTTTTAGCTCGTTGGAAAAAACTTATCTGCAACATTCCCTTTAATGGTCTAACTGTTGTACTCAATGCAACTATCAAAGACTTGATAAGTGACGTTCATACACGGGCTTTGATCGAGCAGATGATGCAGGAGATGGTAGCTGTTGCGGCGGCTTATGGTCGAGCGATCGCAGATGACTATATCGAAAAACGGCTCAAATTTATTGCCAAGATGGGACCATATCGCACGAGTACAAAAATTGATTTTGATCAAAGGCGATCGCTAGAGGTGGAAGCAATCTTTGGTAAACCTTTATATGCTGCTCAAAAAGTTGGGCTTGATACTCCACAACTTGCCATGCTTTACCGACAGCTAAAGTTTTTAGATACCTATTACTGTACTAATCAAGCGATCGCAGTTTTATCGCATTAGGCATAACAAGATAACTAAGATTCATTGACACATCAGTTGGTTCTGGCGATTGGCTAATAGCTAATCGTAACGAATAAGTTTTCTATTAGTAATGAACAGTTAGCAATTAGCGATGTAAAACCATAAGCAAATTGACTAATGAATTGGAGAAGAAAAATGCAAAAGGTAAATTTGCTAAATGTTGAAATTGATAATTTACCCACATCAAAACTTTTAAAAGAATTAAACAAAGGAATTGTTTTTACAACCAATGTAGATCATCTCATTAAATTACAAAAAGATAAAGAATTTGTAGAGGCTTACAATGTTGCCGATTACAAGGTTTGTGATAGTCAAATAGTTATGTATGCATCTAAATTTTTAGGCACGCCTATTAAAGAAAAAATATCTGGTTCTGATTTCTTTCCTGATTTTTATAACTACCATAAAACCAATGAGAATATTAAAATATTTTTGTTAGGAGCAGGTAAAGGAATAGCTAATCAAGCTCAAAAAAATATTAATAATAAAATTGCAAGGAACATAGTTGTAGGGGCACATTCTCCATCTTTTGGGTTTGAGCAAGACGAAGAAGAGTGTCAGGAAATTATAAAAATGATTAACAGCACAGATGCTACAGTTCTTGCAGTAGGGCTAGGCGCACCAAAGCAAGAAAAATGGATCTATAAATATAGACGTAAGCTATCAAAAATCAAAATATTTTTAGCTTTAGGAGCTACTATTGATTTTGAAGCAGGTAATTTGAAAAGATCTCCAAAATGGATGAGTAGTTTTGGTTTGGAGTGGTGTTACAGATTACTGTGCGAGCCTCAAAGATTATGGCAAAGATATTTAGTAGATGATCTGCCTTTCTTTTGGTTGATTTTGAAGCAAAAGCTTAATTTTTCTGACTGTCAAAATACTCAGACAGTAAGTATGGCAAATACAAAATTCATTAATTCTAAAAAAGAAATTGATATTTTTCGATTTAATTCAACTCAATATAAGTATCAAAATTTAAATGGCTTGAATCGAACTGAACTAAAGCGTTCAGCTTGGACAAAACCAACTTCAGCTATCAACTTAGGAATAAATTTTAGGCGATCGCATTTATACAAAGTTGAGAAGCCTAACGTACAAACTCAACTTACAAATAGATTCTCTTACCGTTAGTTGCAACTAAGTCAAGTTCAAACTTTTATTGAGGATTTCTAATGGCTGGTTCTGTAATATTCCCCAAATCATTTCCCAAAACAAGTTTTAAGCAAAGCTATTGGCAGCGTTATTTACTTCTAGGATTATTAGCTAACGCAACCTTTGGAATTTTAGCTTTACTCTACTTAAAGCTAGTACCACCAACTTATACAAGTCACTCAGCAATTACTTTACCAGAAGCCGGATCGGCGGCAAATGTGAACTTACCAAACATAGGACAAGCTTCTTATGAAAATTCCTCTCTCTACGCTAGTACAACCCAAGATCCAAGAGAAAATTATAAGTTTATTGCCCAAAGCGAACCTGTATTGAATGCAGCAGCTAATCAGCTAAATATACCCGTAGCAAAATTTGGTAAACCGCGAATTGGAATTATCGATGGCACTACAATTATGACTGTCGATTTTAGGGGTGCGAGTCCTGAAGAAGCGCGGAGTAAATCTTTAGCTTTCTATAATGCTTTTGAAGCTAAACTTAATGAATTAAGAAGTGAAGAAGCAATTCGCCGAGAGTCAAGTGTTCAAAACGCGCTAAGTGACTCTTGGAAAAAGTTAGAAATTGCTCAACAGCGACTTTCCACTTACAAAACTAGTTCAGGTTTGAGTTCTAACGAGCAACTTAGAGATCTTTCTAATAATATTGAACAGCTACGCAAACAAAAAGTTGAGATTTTAGCTCAACAGCAGCAAGCTAGTGCTCGTTTAAGTCAATTATCAGCCAGTTTAAATTTATCAAATTTAGAAGCTGTAGATGCCTTTACATTACAAACAGATCAAATATTTCAGCAAAACTTGAAAGATTACAGTGAAGCTAGCGCTACACTAAGTGTTCTAGACGCAAAGTTTCTACCTGGCAATCCTCAGTTAGTTGCACAGCAAGCTAAACAAAATGCTGCTCAAACAGCATTACTCAATCGCAGTCAGTATCTTTTAAGAAAACCAGTTAGCCAAGCAACCATACATCAACTTAATCTTAATAGCACTAACTCGGATTCAGCACGCGAAAGTCTTTTTCAACAACTAGTAACGACTCAAGCAGAACAAAAAGGATTTCAAGCACAAGCACAAACCACTGACGAGCAAATTACCCTACTTCAAAATAGACTTAACCAATTAGCACAAAAAGAATCTGATTTAGATGCTTTGCAGAGAGATTTACAAGTTACTGAAGCAGTCTTTTCTTCCACACTAACTAGACTAGATATAGGTAAGTCAGATACTTTTGGTTCTTATCCACTTGTTCAATTTGTTACACAACCTAACTTACCACAAACTACAAGTTGGCCAAAAAAAGAATTTGTTTTGTTTGGTACTGTATTAGCTTCGATTTTCGCAACTACAAGTATAGCACTGTTTGGAATGTATCGCTATCAAAAATCAGTTGATCCTCGACCAAAATCAAAGTTTCAAAAACCATAAATTTGAGCTATCACTACACCATTAAATTTTAGGATGAAACCTCAAAATCTTGAAGAGAAAGTCATATTATACTCGGCAATATGTACTTATGTTTTTTATTTGCTAGGAGCACAGTACATTTTTATACCTGCGATCGCCTGGCTTTTAACACTCTACCTATGTAAGCGAATTTGGCAGCAAATACAAAATCCTTTAGCTGAGAAAGTTAAAATTCCTGTTTCAATCTGGGTATGGATTGTTGCTATGTTCCTTTTAGAGTTTGCTTTAATTATGGGGCATATAGATTTTGATTTAGGGTTAATCAAAACTATTTTTTCATCAATTAACAATTGGGCTAGACAATATGTCCTTTTAGCCTTGTTTCCCTTAGTAGGCTGCCTTAGTATACGACCTCAAATTCTTTATCGTGCAGCTTGTATTATTTGCTTGCAAAGCTTAGTTTTTGCTTTTATTTCTTATTTAGTTTTTATATTACCTCTACCTCACATTGAATATATTTCTCCTTTAGCAATCTTAGGAGGCGGTTCAAACGAGCTTTATTCAGTAGCTTTTTATGAAATTGAATATGGAACTAATTTGTTGCGATTAAAATTGCTAGCTCCCTGGTGTCCTGAGTTAGGAATGATAGCTAATATTTATTTTCTTCTTACTATTCAAGAAAAAAATAGTAAATGGAGAATTATTGGTGTAATTGGTGCGATCGCTATGGTTATTGGTTCTTTCTCTCGCGCAGCTATAATCTGCTTACCAACTGTTTTTGCACTAGTTTGGGTATTAGGAAAGCTGACTCAGCCTACAACTCATATTACTTTAGCAGTAGCCAGTTTTCTTACCAGTATATTTACTCCTCAATTATTTAATTTGATTCAAACTTCCCGCGAACAATTCGATAGTTTCCGTGCAAGTTCTTCAGAGGTAAGAGGACTTTTAGTTAACTTAGCATTAGATCGCTGGTATGAAGCTCCTCTTTGGGGACATGGCATTGTTACTCCTTGGCTAAACACTCCAGGAATTGGCACTCATCACACTTGGGTTGGTCTTTTGTTTATTCGAGGAATAGTTGGTTTAAGTGCTTTTGTCATTCCCTTATTTTGGAGTTTCATTAATTTATTATATAAAGCTCAAAAAAATGCGACTGCTAGAGTTGGTTTAGGCATTGTTTTAGTCCTATTTCTTTTTAGCTCTGTTATAGATATTTCCTACATAGTTCACCTGTATTGGTTAGGCTTAATTATGCTAGGTGTTGCACTTAAAGAAGAACTAGAGTATTAATTATTTTTTGTTGATTTTATCAAAGAAATCATAAATAAAACTTAGAAAAAAGCAAAGAGTTAATTTTGCATAGTTAAAGGTTACTGTATGCACGTTATTGTTTTAGAAAATCAACCATCTTCACAACGCGGTGGACAAGAGCTAATTTTACTAGATGTTTGTAAAGGTTTAGCCGAACGCGGGCATCAAATCAGTTTACTTTATCTGGAGGAAGGCAACTTAATTAAACAATACCAAGAGTTCTGTACTCATTTAATTAAAGTCAATAGTTTTCTTCTCGATCGAAATACTATTAAAAACAGCTTAAAATTCTTTACAGATATTTGGAAAGTACCGATTAGTAAAAATAGTGTAGTTTATAGTAATCGATATCATGATGTTGTTTTTGGGTATCTGTTGTCATTAATTAAACAGATTCCCTTTGTTTGTTACTTACAACTACCTCCACACACAAAAAAGTTTGGTCGTCCACATACACTTGGATTAAAAGGTGTAAATAAGTTTATTGCGCTTTCAAAACAAACAAAATTAGACTGGCTTGATGTTGGCTTGAAAGAAGAAAAATTTGATATAGTTCATGTCGGTATTAATTGGGAAACATATCAGCCTACGGGTAGCTTATCTACTTTGAAAAAACAGTGGGGTATTTCCGAAGATACTAGAGTTATTTCATATGTAGGTAGAATTGATAAAGAGAAAGGAATAGAAGTATTAATTAAAGCTTTTGCTTTACTCATAAAAAGTAGCACTAATATTAAGTTACTAATTGCTGGAAAGCCAGTAGCCCACTCCACTCCTGAAGAAGGTGAAATTTACAAGAAATCCTTAGAACAGTTATCAATTAATTTAGGTATAGCAGAATATGTAAATTTTCTTGGTCATGTAACAAATACAACTTATATTTATCAAGTTAGCGATGTTACAGTTGTACCTAGCTTGTGGTCTGAACCTTTTGGCAGAGTCATTATTGAGTCCATGGCTTGTGGAACTCCTGTAGTAGCTAGTCGCACTGGAGGAATCCCCGAAATTTTAACAGAAGAGTTTGAGAAAAAGCTTTTTGAACCAGGAAATGAACAAGCTTTATTTAATACTCTAACTCAAACAATTGATTGGCGAGATAGAGATTCTGATCTAGGTAATAGGTGTCGCAAACATATTTTATCAGAGTTTAATTTAGACAATATGATCAATGGAATTGAAAAGTCGCTGCTGAGTGTTATTAAGTAGTACTTACTACAATAATTAACTTTTTAAGAGCATTTTTAAGGCATTTATTCAAGTAGATTGTTGAAGTTATAAAAATTAAATGGCAAAAGTAACAGTAATAGTA
Source organism: Gloeocapsopsis sp. IPPAS B-1203 (assembly GCF_002749975.1). NCBI lineage: Bacteria > Bacillati > Cyanobacteriota > Cyanophyceae > Chroococcidiopsidales > Chroococcidiopsidaceae > Gloeocapsopsis > Gloeocapsopsis sp. IPPAS B-1203. The sequence continues at coordinate 56,154 of NZ_PEIG01000008.1, forward strand.
CCAGCATACAATGCAGAGCAAACAATAGTAGCCACAATCGCCAGCGTTCAACAGCAAACAATTCAGGATTGGGAACTGATTGTGATAGATGACGGGAGTAGCGATCGCACACCAGAACTACTCAAGCGGATCAGAGAACCAAGAATGCGAGTGTATCACTACAGCAACGCAGGAGTATCAGTAGCACGTAATCGCGGCATTGCCCTAGCCCAAGGCGAACTGATTGCATTTTTGGATGCAGATGACTTGTGGAGTGCAGACAAACTTGAGTTGCAAGTTGCGGCTTTGCAACAATATCCTCATGCAGCAGTGGCATATAGTTGGACATATTTCATGAATGCCACAGCAACAACGATGCATGCTGCGCCAGGGGTGTGGTTTGAGGGGGATGTGTACCAGCAGTTGTTAGTGCGCAACTTCCTTTACAGTGGTTCCAATCCTTTAGTGCGCCGTGATGCACTTGTCCTAGTGGGTGGGTTTGAACCTACGCTGACTCATGGTGAAGACTGGGAGTTGTTTGTCCGCTTGGCTGCTGTTGTCCAGTTTGTTGTTGTTCCTGTTGGGCAAGTTTTCTATCGTCAATCTTCCACTTCAGCTTCGGCACAAGTCGATTTGATGGAACAACGTCTTCTCCTCGTCATTGACTCTGTTTTCTCTGCTGCTCCTCCTCAGTTCCAACACTTTAAAAATAAAAATTTAGCAAATCTCTATCAATATCTAACAGGTTTACGTTTGGCTCAAGCTACTAATCTTGAGGATGTTAAACAAGCCGGAAAAAAACTACAGATAGCAGTACGTTTATCTCCAAGAATTTTACTTAACCACACAACTCAGTACTTCTTTATAAAATGGTTTTTGATGCAACTCTTTTCACCTGATATTACTAAAAAAATTAGTCAAATTAGTACAGCTTATACAACGTACTTTAAGCTTAAGCAAGTATAAAATTGAATATTTTAGAAAAAATAAGAATTAAACCATTACTCCCACAAAAGATATGTTTTTTATTTATAGTTCTGTCATTAATAGGAGCTTTTTTCGATTTATTAATTTTGACCAAAAAGTTTACTGGTATGATGAAACTATAACATCACTAAGAGTTGCAAGCTACAGACACGCTGAAGTAGTTCAGCAAATATTTGATGGTAAGAAAATCAGCGTTCAAACTTTACAGAAATACCAAAAAGTTAGTTCAAAAACAACGCTACTTGCTACAATTTATTCTTTAGCAACAGAAGCCCCACAACACCCGCCTTTGTACTTCTTAGCTGCTCAACTCTGGACGCAATGGCTAGGTGATTTAGTTGCAACGATGAGAAGTTTATCTGTATTGATTAGTATACTCATTTTTTCCTATTTTTATTGGCTATGCATAGAATTATTTGGCTCTTCACTGACTGGATGGATAGCTATTGCATTAATAGCAGTCTCACCATTTCATGTATTGTATGCTCAAAAGGCAGGAGAATATAGTTTGTGGACAAGTATAACTATACCTATTCTAATTTTGGAGATATATTCAACATATTTTTGTAAAAAATCTCTACAAAAAGCTTGGCTATTTATTCTGACATTAGTAGAAGTTACAGCAATAGCTTTAGTCCTACCAGATTTACTTTGGGGAGGGCGAAGATCGACCGTTAGTCGATATTTCATAACTTGCTATTTAGGTATTCATCTATCTGTTGCTTACTTGATTGCTACTCAAATAACTTCTACTAGTTTTCCACAAAGAAAGATCTGGCAAATAATTATAGCTATGCTGATCTCATGTGGGATTCTATCTTGTGCAATTAGTCCTCAATCAGTGGTGTGGTGGAACAAATACAACAGCTATGATAATCCACAAGTAGCCCGCACACATAATTGAGCTAATCGTCCACTTTTAAGCAGCGATCTGGCATGAGTTTTGGTTATGTATTATCGCTTAGTTATCTACTGGCTCCGGAAGTAAAGCTGCAATTATTTACAGAGCCAAGCGTAACAGAAATTTCTACTGATGCCTAAAATATTTTCTTATATAGACCTTCCCAAAAATTGCGGAATCAACTGGAGACAAAGTATACGGTAGTGCCAATTAAAGAAAATCAGAACTTCTGGAGGTTAGAGAGATAGTGAGTTTTATTCAACAACCTGTCAGTAAGCTAAAACAAAAGTTATCTAATCAGTTTATTTCTAATTTAGGCTGGCTTAGTAGTGCAGAAGTAGTTACTCGAGTTTTTCGTGTAGGAATCACAGCTATTGTTGCCCGATTTTTAACGCCATATGACTATGGTTTAATAGCAATTATTACGACAATTAATGAATTTGCTAGAGTTCTAATGGAGGTGGGTATTGGTGCCAAAATTATTCAGTCTGATTTTAAAGATTTGAAGCAGTTTTGTAATTCTGCTTATTGGTTAAACTGGATTATCTATACAGGAATTTTTATAGTTCAGTGCTTAGCAGCTTTTCCTATTGCTTGGTTTTACCGTGACACTCAGTTAGTTTTTCCAATTTGCGTGGCAGCAATTCCTTATCTAATTTGGCCTATTGCTGCAATACAATGCGTTTTAATTCAGAAAGAAAATAAGCTTAAGATTTTAGCAATTAGTAATACGATAAAAAATCTCGCTAGCTACACTTTATTAGGAATATTTGCTGCTTTAGGTTGGGGGGTATGGTCATTTGTTCTCTCTTGGGTTATAGTTGCTCCTATTGATGTATTTGTCTACTATAATTATCACTCATGGCGTCCGAATAAAGAAATTAGTATAAAATATTGGAAAGGTTTTTTTCTTTTTGGTAAAAACATTTTTGGTACTCATCTTTTAAAAACATTAAGAAACAACTTAGATTATTTAATTATTGGTCGCTTTTTAGGAATTAATGAATTAGGACTCTATTTCTTTGGTTTTAATGCAGGATTAGGAATTAGCTTAAGTTTCATTTCTGTTCTCAACACAGCTTTATTCCCTCATTTGTGTGCAGCAAGCTCAAACCGATTTGAGCTTAAAAAGCACTATTTACATAGTCTTAAAGCTATTGCCTTAATTATTATCCCTTTAGTTTTACTGCAAACAAGCTTAGCTCCTTTCTATGTCCCTATTGTGTTTGGACAAAAATGGGTATTAGCAATTCCAATTTTAATGTTAATTTGTTTATCTGCAATTCCACGGGCTTTTGCAGATGCTGCATCGCTATTATTAGTATCAATAGGTAAACCTAACTTAGACTTATATTGGAATGTACTCTTTACTACTATATTCAGTGCTGCTTTATTCATTGGAATTCATGGGCAAGCTATTGGGGTAGCTACAACCGTTTTCTTAGTCCACGCCGTTACTATACCTTTGTTCATATACTGGACTACAGGCTACGTATTCCGTAAGTTAAGGAATACATAGAGGTCGCCCTGTCAATGCAATGAAAATTTCTTCAGCTTATCTCACTGTTGAGTATTATTAATACTTTCTAATCTTTTGCTGCATCTATCAATCTTAAAATTCCCTTTCTATCAAAGGCTATTAGGGTTGTAGTATTTTGTTTGAATGCATATTCAAATTTTAAGTATGCCATTACTGTCTTTGAGGCACACTTACTTTTGTTTATTTGTATAGTCTAATTTTTATTGCAGCTTCAAAAATTTTAACAAATTTCTTCGCCAAATCAGTCTAATGTAACGATTTAGTGGCATTATTTTAAGACTGGACTTTTAGCATGAGCAATAATTTAGCGACCAAGTTACGTGAGGGTACAAAAAAAGCACACACAATGGCAGAAAACGTTGGTTTTGTGAAGTGCTTTCTCAAAGGAGTCGTAGAGAAAAATTCTTATCGCAAGCTAGTCGGCAATTTTTACTATGTTTACTCGGCGATGGAAGAAGAAATGGAACGACATCGCCAGCATCCTATTGTTTCCAAAATTTACTTTAAAGAACTTAACAGACAGCGGAGCTTAGAACAAGATCTCAGTTACTACTACGGTGCTAATTGGAAAGATCAAATTGAGCTTACCCCAGTAGGCAAGGCTTACGTCAAGAGAATCCGCGAAGTTTCCGACACCGCACCTGAACTTCTGATTGCCCACTCTTACACCCGTTACATCGGCGATCTATCTGGGGGACAAATTCTCAAGAAGATTGCCCAACGTGCCATGAACCTTTCTGAAGAACAAGGTGTTGCTTTCTACGAATTTGAAGATATTCCTGACGAAAAAGCTTTCAAATCACGCTATCGTGAAGCTTTAAATGAACTACCAATTGATGAAGCAACAGCAGATCAGATTGTTGATGAGGCAAATGCGGCGTTTGGGTTGAATATGAAGTTGTTTAACGAGCTAGAAGGCAATTTGATCAAAGCAATTGGTCAAATGCTATTTAACACCCTAACACGCCGTCGCACTCGTGGCAGCACAGAATTAGCAACTGCTGAGTAAACTAGAATAATCAAGCATAATTATTTGGGGCAGTAGCCTTGAGGTTCCTGGGATGTTTATTCAGGCGATCGCAAGGAGATTGCCCCACAATCATCTCAATAGAAGTACACATGACATCCAAAATCCCTGTTACGATCGTCACTGGTTTCTTAGGCAGCGGTAAAACAACTTTAATTCGCAACCTACTTCAAAATAACCAAGGTAGACGCATTGCTGTTTTGGTCAACGAATTTGGCGAACTAGGAATTGATGGTGAATTATTAAAATCTTGTCAGATCTGCCCAGAAGACAACATCGATAACATTGTGGAACTCACAAATGGCTGTTTGTGCTGTACGGTACAAGAAGAGTTTTTACCAACAATGCAGCAGCTACTACAGCGGCGCGATCGCATTGACTGTATCCTAATTGAAACTTCGGGTTTAGCCCTACCCAAGCCCCTAGTTAAAGCTTTTCGTTGGCATGAAATTCGTAATGCTGCAACGGTAGATGCAGTCATTACAGTCGTAGATTGTGCTGCTGTTGCTGCTGGAACTTTCGCTAGCAATCCAGAAGCAGTCGAACGCGATCGCCAAGCAGATCCCAATTTAGAACACGAAACTCCTCTACAAGAATTATTTGAAGACCAGTTGGCGTGTGCTGATTTGGTTGTACTGAATAAAACTGACTTGGTTGATGCTGCAACACAAACGGAAATCATCAGCTTAGTGCAACAAGAGTTACCCAGAGTTGTCAAAATTGTTTCTGCAACTCACGGACAACTTGACGTTGATATTCTCATTGGCTTCAATGCTGCAGTGGAAGATGATTTAGCAGCACGCCCTAGCCATCATGATACTGAGGAACACGACCATGATGATGAAATAACTTCAACTCACGTTGTCCTCAACCGCAGATTTGAACCACAAAAGCTACAACAGCAATTGCAAAATCTGGTACAAGAACAAGAAATTTATCGCATCAAAGGCTTTGTTGCAGTACCTAATAAACCAATGCGCTTAGTACTGCAAGGAGTAGGAGGGCGCTTTGAACAATTTTATGACCGTATGTGGCAACCAGAAGAACAGCAACAAACCAAATTAGTCTTTATTGGGCGTCATCTTCAGCCATCAGTTATTGAATCGCAGTTGAATGTGGTGAGTGCTAATAGGTAATTGCTGCCAACCTTTAAGCTACGTTTGTTTGCTTCTACTTGTCCAGAACTATGAATTTATCGTCTGAACTTACAGCGATCGCCCAATACCTCACCGGCGAATTTACAAATCAAGAACAAGCGATCGCGGAACCAGCTTGGTACGTTCACTTACGTCTTTGGCATCAACCAGTATCCTTGTTTACCGAAGACAGCTTTACGCTATTTGCCGAACAAGCCAATGTCCTCAAGCTCGATCAACCTTATCGACAACGCTTGATTCGCATTCAACAGCAGCCTAGTCAGGCGTCATTACAAGTGCAATACTATATGCCGAAAAATCCTACTGCTTTACGCGGTGCAGGTGCTAACCCTACAGTTCTCAAATCCCTTACAACAAATGATTTTGAATTACTTCCAGGTTGTCTTCTCGATGTCACTGCAAACCAATTAGAACGCGATTGCTATCACTTTAAAGCCACACTACCATCAGATCGCCGCTGCTGTTTTTCCTATGCTGGTAATACTGTACAAGTCTCAATCGGCTTTGAAGCCACTCCAGATGAGTTTTTAAGCTACGACAAAGGAATTGACTCCACAACTGGTAAAGCCACCTGGGGAGCCATTCTTGGCCCATATCGTTTTCGGAGAGTGAGAAGCTAGTGGGAGAGTGGGAGTGTTGGCGAGTTGGCAAGTGTTCGAGTAGTAGAGAAATTACCATACCCTCTTACCCTTCTACTCAACTACCCGCCTACCCTTTCGTCACCCAGTCATCCTTGATCTTTCCAATTTGCCCAATCTTGGGGTCTTAAAAAGGTTTCGTACAACTCAGCTTCTGGAGTATTTGGTTCAGGTTCGTAACAATATTCCCAACGTACTAATGGTGGTAACGACATCAGAATTGACTCAGTACGTCCATTAGTCTGTAAGCCAAAAATAGTACCTCGGTCATAGACTAAATTAAACTCTACATACCGACCTCGACGATAAAGCTGGAAATCACGTTCGCGATCGCCATACTCGATATCTTTGCGCCGCTTGACAATTGGTACATATGCTGGTATGAAAGCGTTGCCACAATCTTGCACGAAAGCAAAAAGTTCTTCCCAACCGCGCCGCGGTAAATCGCCGAGAGAGTTACTATAGGCAGCTGATATGCCATCGGGAGTAGGACCGCGATACAACTGTCCTTGCCCATCTTGGTAGTCAAAAAAGATACCGCCAACCCCTCTTGTTTCCTGGCGATGCTTGAGATAAAAATACTCATCACACCACCGCTTAAAGGTTGGGTAATATTCTGAGTGGTGAGTATCACAGGCTTGCTTAAGAGTTGTGTGAAAATGCCTAGCATCTTCAGCAAATGGATAGTAAGGGGTTAAGTCTGCACCCCCGCCAAACCACCATACTGGACCTGCTTCAAAGTAACGATAATTCAGGTGAACAGTGGGGACATAGGGATTTCGCGGATGCAACACTAATGAAGTACCTGTCGCAAACCATTTATGTCCTGCTGCTTCGGGACGCTGTGCCAAAATCGAAGGGGGTAGATGCGAACCCCACACTTCTGAAAAACCAACACCGCCTTGTTCAAAGATTGCACCATCACGCATGACACGCGATCGCCCACCGCCACCTTCTTCGCGATCCCAAGAGTCTTGGCGAAACTTACCAACTCCATCTAGTTGCTCTAACTCCTGACAGATGTTATCTTGCAGATTCTGCATGAGCTGTTTAACTCTGGCTTTTGCATCTTCTGGTGGTGGAGATTGGAAAGAAGATATCTGAGGATTTAAAGCAGTCGTCATAAGTCAACTTATCTTAAAAGCGATATTTCCAAAATTTGTGCCGAGTCGAGTCAATAAAGGTGTTTTGTCTTGCTATCAACATTTATAAACTGAGGCACAAATAATAATTGTGCCTTGTTCTGCCCCTTCAATTTTAAAATGCAACAATTCTTTCCACAGCACTCGCACACCGAGGTCAGATGCGTCTGCTGTTGCTATCAAAAATACTAAGGTTAAGCACGCATTATTTTTTTATCAAGTTCTACCATTCGAGAGAAGACAACAGCTAAATTATCTTAGACAGTCTGACTAGTCAATTGACTGTTACAGATGAAATAGGCAGCAATTGAAATTTTTCGATAAACATACTAGATTTTAGCGAAGTAGCTTATTTGATAAGCTACACTGAGCGCTCAAATTAGTAGCGATCGCCAAAGAATACGCTGGCAAAGCGCTACAGACAGGAGGATTAGAAAAATGCGAGGCTGGTTGTCCAAAATTATTCACCGCAAAGGTCGCCGGTTTCAATGTTCTTTAGTGCGAACATACCGAGAAATTAGTCCTGCCTCGGTGGATGAACTTTGGCAAAAAGTCGTAAACTTAGCAGATGTTTCTTGGCATCCGTTGCTCACTAGCACTAATGTTCCCAATGGTTTAGTACCCAAACCAGGTTTGATTTTTCAAGCAGTAACGCGCCTTGGTCCTATTCCCATTAAGATTTTTGTGGAGCGCGTAAATCCTGGAGAAATGATGAGTGTCAGAGTGTTGTCTATTCCAGGTGTAGAAGAACGAGTCATTTACCGCGTAGAGTCAACAGTGTGTGGTACTTGTGTTTCTTACTCTGTCACATTGAATGGTTGGTTATCACCTCTCATCTGGTCTTTAATTAAACCTCGTGCAGCAAAAGTTGCTGCGGCGTTGGCAGCTGCTACCGAACAAGCAACAAATAGTGCCTTGTCACCAAAACCAAAATCTTTAAAAGATAGTTGTTTTGACTTCTAAGCAACGGTAAGAACTCCTACATCACAATATGCTGCTATCCAACTACTACAGCTATAAAATTTAATAGCCGTATTAGGTTGGGTCAATATATTTTGACGCAGTTAGAGGACAACATGAATACACTTTACGACCGAGACTTTTATCAATGGATCGAAACAACTGTTAATCAATTAAGGCAACAGAAGTTTGACTTAGTTGATTGGGAGAATCTGATTGAGGAACTAGAGGGATTGGGCAGGAGTGAGAAACGAGCAGTTAGAAGCCATTTAGTGATTTTATTGCTGCACCTACTTAAATGGCAGTATCAACCAGAGTACCAAAGTCGGAGCTGGCGAACATCTGTCAATAATGCCAGAAGACAACTGATGAAATTACTGAAAGATAATCCAAGTTTGGCTGGAGATTTTCTTTTAGAATCAGTTCCTGATGCCTATGAAGAGGCGAAGGAAACAGCAAGTGAAGAAACAACTATTTTTCTGGAAAACTTTCCCGATGCTTGTCCCTATACAGTTGAGCAACTATTAGCTAAGGATTGGCTGCCGCGATCTTAGGTGACTATTTTTTGCTGCAGGCATTGATGACAGCATGAGCAACGGAGCCAGATCGGGGAGGAAATACTGCTTTCTACCGCGATGCTCAACGACAATGGCTTTATGTTCTAATGTCTCATTCTCAGATACTCACTAAGTACAGCACTTGCCCGTTAAGATCTAGGCAGGAGGCAATTTCATTGCCACAGTTGCGCCTTGCGTGAGAGTAAATCACCTATGTTAGAAACACTCAACTCCAGTTCCGTCTTAGAAGTTTTGCGCCCCGTGCAAGATCCAGAACTCCGCAAAAGTTTGGTGGAACTGAATATGATTCGCAATGTCAAGATTGACAATGGCAAGGTTAGCTTCACCTTAGTTTTAACAACTCCAGCTTGTCCATTACGTGAATTCATTGTTGAAGACTGTCAAAAGGCTGTTAAGCAGTTACCTGGTGTAACTGATGTTGCTGTTGATGTGACAGCTGAAACTCCACAACAAAAAAGTTTACCTGACCGAACGGGAATTTCTGGTGTCAAAAATATTTTGGCAGTTTCTAGTGGTAAAGGAGGAGTAGGAAAAAGTACTGTTGCAGTTAATATTGCGGTTGCGCTTGCCCAAACAGGAGCAAAAGTCGGATTACTCGATGCTGATATTTATGGACCAAACGCACCAACAATGTTAGGACTTGGAGAAACTCAAGTCATGGTACGGCAAGGTCAACAAGGTGAAGTGCTAGAACCTGCATTCAATCATGGTGTAAAACTGGTATCAATGGGATTTCTCATTGATCGCGACCAACCCGTGATTTGGCGCGGACCAATGCTCAATGGTATTATTCGCCAGTTCTTGTATCAAGTTGAGTGGGGAGAACTCGACTATCTGATTGTTGATATGCCACCAGGAACAGGAGATGCCCAGTTGACACTAACCCAAGCTGTACCAATGGCGGGTGCAGTGATTGTCACAACACCCCAAACTGTAGCATTACTTGATTCGCGCAAAGGCTTGCGGATGTTCCAACAAATGCAAGTGCCAGTGTTAGGTATTGTAGAAAATATGAGCTACTTTATTCCGCCAGATATGCCAGAAAAGCAATACGACATCTTCGGTTCTGGTGGTGGAGAAAAAACCGCAGCAGAACTTGGCATACCGTTACTCGGATGCGTACCGTTAGAAATCTCGCTGCGTCAAGGTGGCGATCGCGGTGTCCCTATTGTTGTTGCCTACCCCGATTCTGCCTCTGCAAAAGCTCTAAAGGCGATCGCACTTAGTATTGCTGGTAAAGTCTCTGTCGCCGCCTTAACTTAGAAATCAGGACGTTTGGATGAAAAATAAGTACACTTGGTTTTACTGAATTCCTTGACCTCTGACCTCCCATATGCTACGAATCTTATCTCCTCTGCGCTGGAAATATTGGCTAGCAGCGTGGCAACAAGTTGATTGGTTATTGCTTATTGCCGTGGTTGGCTTAACTGTGTTTGGTGGAGTTATGATCCGCAGTGCAGAACTAAATCAAGGGTTAACTGATTGGTGGCAGCATTGGCTTGTGGGTGGTATCGGTTTGATACTGGCGCTAATCATTGCACGTTGTCGCTACGAGAACTTATTGCAGTGGCATTGGGTTATCTATGCGCTGACCAATATTTCGCTATTGATTGTGATTTTTATTGGTACTACAGCTAAAGGTGCGCAACGTTGGATCAGTATTGGTGGCTTTAATATCCAACCTTCAGAGTTTGCCAAAATAGGAGTTATTATTACTTTAGCAGCCGTGCTACACTCGCGAACTGCAGCAACCATTCCGGCTGTCATAAGAGCATTAGCTGTAACTGCAATTCCTTGGTTATTAGTGTTTGTTCAACCTGACTTGGGTACATCCCTTGTTTTTGGGGCAATTACACTTGGAATGCTCTATTGGGGTAATGCTAATCCTGGTTGGCTAGTACTACTAATTTCTCCGATTGTCGCTGTTATTTTATTTAGTGTCTATCTACCTGCATGGTTTGTCTGGGCGACAACTATGAGTGTTATAGCTTGGCAAACTTTGCCTTGGCGTTGGTTAGGAGCATTAGGTGCGATCGCTACTAATTTTGCGGCTGGTCAATTAGGTTATGTTCTTTGGGGATTATTGCAAGACTACCAAAAAGATCGCTTAATTTTGTTCCTCAACCCCGAAAAAGATCCGCTTGGCGGTGGCTATCATCTGATTCAATCGCGGATCACTATTGGCGCAGGACAATTGTGGGGACAAGGTTTATATCAAGGAACGCAAACACAACTTAATTTTGTTCCAGAACAACATACGGATTTTATTTTCTCAGTCATTGGAGAAGAACTAGGCTTTGTTGGTGGTTTAGCAGTGTTATTTGTATTTTGGTTAATTTGTCTACGCTTGGTGCATATTGCTCAAACTGCCAAAGATAACTTCGGTTCTTTGTTGGCTATTGGTGTTTTATCAATGGTTGTTTTTCAGGCGATCGTTAATATTGCGATGACTATTGGACTTGCGCCTGTAACTGGCATTCCTCTGCCCTGGCTGAGTTACGGACGATCAGCATTACTCACAAACTTTATTGCTATTGGTATTGTTGAATCTGTCGCCAATTACCGCCAAAAACGATTCAAATTTTAGTTAGCTATTAAAGCTAGTACTCGGTAATGGGTAATAGGCAGTCTAAATCGCCACTCACTAGTTTTTCTATGTCTGTAAGGAATTCTGATACTACCGACGTCAACTTTCGCTGCGAGCAATTCCCTGACCCCCAATCCCCGATTTCTGACCCCTTTCTATTACAGAATTTAAAGTTCTGTAGCCTTTTGCTGAAACCGACTTCATCAGTGCGGTAAACTATGCCTTGAATATGAGTTTGTAAGAAAAAACGACTCGTTTGGAGCCTTTATTCAATGTCTCATAGTGTCAAAATTTACGATACCTGCATTGGCTGCACTCAATGTGTTCGTGCCTGCCCAACAGATGTGTTGGAAATGGTTCCCTGGGACGGCTGCAAAGCTGGTCAGATTGCTGCATCTCCGCGAACAGAAGATTGTGTAGGTTGCAAGCGGTGTGAAACTGCTTGTCCTACAGACTTTTTAAGCATTCGAGTTTATCTCAGTAATGCGGAAACCACGCGGAGTATGGGACTTGCCTATTGAGAATCTTTGAACTTCTCTGGCAACGAAATCAAGTTTAATATCAAGCGTCTTAAGCAAGAGTACCTTTTACTTGATTTTAATTGTCCAAATTCAATTCAACAGTTGGGGAAGTTTTATTCCCCTTTTTCTTTCTTAAGACAGAAGCTTCTTCAAACAAAGCATGGCGATCGCAAAAACTCAGTTCTTGACGATTTAAAATTGGTTATGTAGGTTTGACAAGACAGAGCAATTAATCAAGAGTGGTGGTGTAAATGTGCGGAATCGTTGGCTATATTGGCACTCAAGCAGCTACAGAAATTTTACTTTCTGGTCTAGAAAAACTAGAGTATCGGGGCTATGATTCCGCAGGAATTGCCACCATCTTTGAAGGTGAAATTCATTGTGTACGAGCAAAAGGTAAACTTCACAATCTCCGAGAAAAATTAGAACGAACTGAGAATCCTGCCCAAATTGGTATTGGACACACGCGTTGGGCAACACATGGCAAGCCCGAAGAGTACAACGCTCATCCACATATGGACATGGCGATGCGGGTAGCAGTTGTACAAAACGGCATTATTGAAAACTATCGCGAGTTACGCGAGGAACTCAAACAACTCGGACACGAGTTTCGCTCAGAAACTGATACTGAAGTCATTCCGCACCTCATTGCACAGTTTCTCAAAAACAAAAATTCGCATTCTTCGCCCTTTTTAGAAGCCGTTAGACAAGCCGTCAATAAGCTTGAGGGGGCGTTTGCGATCGCAGTCATTTCTGCGGACTACCCTGATGAACTGATTATTGCCCGACAACAAGCACCACTAGCAATTGGTTTTGGTCAAGGGGAATTTTTTTGTGCCTCTGATACTCCAGCTTTAGTACCACACACCCGCGCAGTGCTGGCATTAGAAAATGGTGAAGTGGCAAAATTAACACCCTTAGGTGTGGAAGTGTATAACTTTTCAGGCGATCGCTTGAAAAAACAGCCTCGTAGACTTAACTGGAATCCGGTTATGGTAGAAAAACAAGGATTCCGACATTTCATGCTCAAAGAAATCTACGAGCAACCTGGAGTCGTCAGAACATTTATTGAAGCTTATCTTAAAGACAACTGGAAGCCTGATAACGCTACAGAAACACCAATCAAACTCAATCTACCCGAACATCTATACGCTGACTTAGAGCAAGTGCAAATTGTTGCTTGTGGCACAAGCTGGCACGCTAGCCTAATCGGGAAGTACTTACTCGAACAGTTGGCAGGAATTCCGACTATGGTGCAATACTCCTCAGAATTTCGCTATGCACCACCACCTTTAACAACAAATACACTCATGATTGGCGTTACTCAATCAGGAGAAACTGCTGATACTTTGGCAGCATTGGCGATGGAAAAAGAACGCCGTAGAGATGTCTCACCAGAGTATCAAGTGAGATTATTAGGAATTACCAACCGCCTCGATAGTTCAATTGCAACAATTGCTGCTCACTTAATAGATACTCACGCGGGTATTGAAATCGGTGTTGCAGCAACCAAGAGTTTTATTTCTCAGTTGTTAGCATTTTATTGCTTAGCGTTAGATTTAGGCTTTCGCCGTAAAACATTGTCACCACATCGTTTGTATGAAATTCTTCAAGGAATACGTCAGTTACCTGCGCAGATTGAGTTAATTTTAGAAAGCCAAGAACGTTATATCCAAGAATTAACGCATCAATTTAACGACACGCAAGACTTTATTTTTATTGGACGCGGTATTAATTTCCCCATTGCTTTAGAAGCCGCGTTGAAATTGAAAGAAATTAGCTATATTCATGCCGAAGGATATCCCGCCGGAGAACTCAAACATGGACCAATTGCATTGTTAGATGCTAAAGTGCCTGTCGTTGCGATCGCCATGCCTGGTAGTGTTTACGAAAAAGTGATATCTAACGCCCAAGAAGCCAAAGCACGTGATTCGCAGCTCGTTGGGGTGACTTCAATGAATGATTCTGAAGCAGTTGAGACCTTTGATGACTTGATTCCTGTTCCTGCTGTAGAAGAGTTACTTTCACCCATTATTAGTGTAATTCCTTTACAGTTATTGGCTTACCACATTGCGGCACGTCGCGGCTTAGATGTCGATCAACCACGAAATTTAGCAAAGTCTGTAACTGTTGAGTAAACTGCTGCTCGCGACTACAGTGTGATGGGTGCGATCGGTTCAGTGTCCGGATCGTATCCACCAATTTGATTCGTTCGTAGAATCCATACAGATGCACCATACTTTAGAAAAGTCTGCACGATTGTATCGCTAGCTTTACGTGGCAGCATAGTTTGCCAACTACCCAGCCCAGTCCACAAGTTCCGTAATGGATTATCCTCTAGCGTGCTGCCCAAGTTGTATTCATTCTTTTCCCAATCTGTCCTTGATCCTCCCAAAGATTGCAGCTTTCCTTCTAGGTCTTTTCCCAATAGCTGTAGCTTTTTGAATCGCTGTTCTTGGTCTACTTCTTGTAAAAGCATTTGTAATACTTGAGGATTTTCTCGCAGGATACGAGCTGTTGTACGGATACTGGCAAAGAGTGCTTGGTTAGAGTCCTGCGAACAGTTATTAGCAGGTCCAACATAAGTACCGCCTGTGCCATCTCCAATCCGATAGCGAGCCGTCATCACTTGAAGCTGACGCATCATCAAATCTAAGGGAGAAACGGTCACGTTATTGATTGTGTAAGTGTTTGTAAAAGCATCAAGTTTAATGAGAATATCACAGGTGGGACGAGTGCCTACCCAACCAAACTGGCGATCGCCCATGTAGCGCGACCAGTGCAGCGTACCAGCTATTAATCCGTCAGTATTCTGGGTGTAAACCTGGTGATAGCAAATGTCAAATCGCAGTTCGTCAGCCAGCGGATCGCGAACAACTTCCGCCAAGCCATAGGCAAAGTGTCCGAAGAAAATGGGCGTTGCCGCAGCTGGTTCTTTCTTCTTACCACCGATACCACCATAAGTGTGTACCACTAATGCCCGATCGCCCACTTGCCAACCATCGATTGCCACTTTAATTGCAGCATCAGTACCGTTCAATCGGCTGGGACAAAGTACTGAAGAGATTTTGCCCTTTTGCTCGACTATATTTGCCCAAGCGCGTTTGCGAATATAGGTGTAGGCAGCTTTACGACCAAAAACAACCGCTTCAGGTTGCAGCCGGAACAGCACACGCGGCGCGAGGGATTGCACCACAAAAATGTCTTGAGCATCCTTTGCCCCATATACATACCAACCTGTTTCATTGAAGGGTGATTTTTCTAGATCGCGAGTTGTCGAGGGATAGCTACCATAAGCCTTTGCCAGGATGACCTGTGGCAAGTGCATCAGTTCTACTTTGCCGTTAAACTGACGCGCAACTCGATCGAAATGAATAACCTGAAACTGCTCGGTTCCGCCAACTGCTTGCACAAACCGTACTAGTGCATAAAAGCGTCCTGTAATTTGGATAGGCGTACTGTTGATGTAAAGTGCATCCTCGGTTACTTCTACTGCACGATCGAGCTTGACAATCAAGTCATCAACCGGATGCGCCCCTGCCAGAGATTCTAACGGATCAACCTGCTGCCAGTGATTGAGGCGATCGGGATGAATTGAACCGCCATACCTGCTGCTAAATTCTGCATCTGCGCTGAAGTGAACATCTTTTGTTACTGCTTGAACTAACTTCTGGACATCAGGATGGTCTACCCAACGCAACTTCACTGTCTGCCCAATCAGATGGCGATACTCCTTTGGCGCATGATGAACTTCAAATAGCACTCCCTGGACGAGCGATCGCACCTCTAGTTTAGGCAAGATCAAACGTCCCATCCAATCTCCAATTGGACGATACCATTTCAAATCAACAGTTTGAGCGATCGGGTAATAGTCAGGACGGTTGAAAGCTGCTGCCTGATACAAGGCATAGTGACTGGTTTGTCTTGAAATTGACTGATCCGCCCTCAGTGCTTCTCCGCGCAAAATCTGAAGGATGATCTCGATTGTCTGCTGTAGATAAGTTCGTCCATCTAATAGCGTTGCTTGTGGGTCCATGTATCCTCCTGGAACCTGATGACCCACAGGTCCGGCAGAGAGGATTGTAATTTTGCCTTTGCGCTTGCCTCGATTCCAATACGACAACACAAAAATTTTCCAGCGACCTGGAAACATAATCGGTCCCATCCGCTCGACAGTATCTTTGTCGCCTACAATATGATAAAGCTGCTCCAGCTTCAAAAAGTTATTGTTAGCGCTCATCACGCCACCCAGAGAGATGACATCAATAGATGCACCAGTTGAGCGCTTCAAATAGGGAGCAGCAGCAACTGACATTTCTCCCCCACCGCTATAACCAATCAGCGTAATTGGTACACCGCTTCCAGGCTGATAGCCTCGTTCAACTAAGCCATCAAAAATAACTTGCGCGATGCCCTGATTGTAAATAGGTCCATAGCGCTTATCGGAAGACACCGCCACAATGATCGTGTTTCGCAGGTTCACTAAAAGTCCTAACAAAGCTGCCGGATTTGTCCATCGCACTTTATCTGCCATTTTCCACAAAAATGCCAATGGGCGGTCTTGATCGAGAGGCTTGTTCAGCACTGAATACATCATTAAACCCTGTATCAATTCCACATCCTTGGGCAGAGCAGGCTGTAGTGCAGCCAAAAAATCTTCAATATCAGGCGTATACTTATCTCCCGACTGGGCAATTCCATCCAAATAAACGACATAGCGATTGATTGTGCGGTTAGCCGGTTGTGCCGCTGCTGATTCAGTATTTGCAGTTGCAGTATCGAGATCATCGCCATACCAACCTGCCCACCAACCTAACGACTCCAGTGGTGCTAGAATTCCGGCAAAGACGATCGCAACCACGCCAATCCAGACCAAATCAAAAACCAGCCGCAATAGACCCGATAATTCCTTGTACCAACCAAATAGACCATTGCGAATTGGACGCAGTAGCACTAAGACAATTGCAAACGCGATCGCCATGACTAATAAGCTCATCGCCAGCTTTAGAGGTTGAGAAATACCGCGTGTTTGATGTTTAAGCTGCACTAATGGATCGGATGTCTCGATCCTTTGAGTAATATTTAGGGTGGTAGAAGCGATCGGTTGAGTTATAAGGCTTTGAGCAACGGTTCGGGCTGCCTCTGGAGCAGAACGCCTTGGGATCTGAATCAATTGACGTTCTGGTAGCGGAGTTTGAGACGCTGTCATTATTGGTGTCGCAGGTCTTACCCCTGTTAACACTCGTTCTCTTAACTCTTGGCGCGTGTTTGCTAAATCAACTCCAGCAACGCGATCGGCGAGGCTGTAACCTAGGCGAGCAATGGGCTGTCCAATAGTTCCTGTTAAAACTTGCTTCACAACCCAGCCAAGCGCAATGTATATCAAAGCAGATCCAGTGTCAACCTGAGCAACAACAGCAAATCCCACCACCATTGCTAGTAAGTTCCAGACGGCAAGAATATTGTTGATAGGATAGCCAAAGTAAGGCAAGGCTCCTAGAAAGCTAAACAGCAAAGGTGTGTATCCTAATCCCAAAACTTTAACCAAGGTGAGGAATGATACGCGTGTTGACCACGGCAGGCGACAAATTAGCCAAGTGCTCAAGGCGAGAAAGATAAATCCAAACGTAAATAGAACAGCGTTTAGCAATAAACTAAACGCAAATCGCCTTGGCTTGACACGATTAATAAATAAAATAATACTTTGTCCAACAGCAAGCGATAGACCTGATAGCAGCACGACTAATAGTGCTAACCATAGTCCGTAGGGAAGTGTTATGACCTGCTGGAAGGCATCAAAGCTGAAAGTCAATGCACCACTAATCAGTTCACGCCAATAGTTCACTGCTAGATCAGACATCATGCTGCTCCTAAAAGAGGGGTCAGAGATCAGGGATCAGGGCTTAGGGAAATTTCCACACAAAAGATGAGGATGAAATAATAGATACCTTGTGTTTTGTCACATCGGTATAGCTTCTGTGAAATAGTTGTCCAAAACTCATTGTTTATACTGTGGAGCATCGCTTGGCGTAGCAGTTTGAAGAATAATCTCTTTAGTCATAAATCCAGATACCTGAATTATGCGGGCAATGCAACCTGTCCATCCTGTTTGGTGACTAGCGCCGATTCCCGCACCGTTATCGCCATGAAAATATTCGTAGAACAAAATCAGATCGCGCCAATGGGGGTCAGTTTGAAACTTTTCTGTGCCACCATACACCGGACGACAACTCGATTCATCTTTGGAGAAAATGCGAATCAACCGTTCCCCGATCGCCTGGGCAATTTCAAATAATGTTTTCTGCTGCCCTGAACCCGTTGGGTATTCAATTGTGAATGAGTCAGCATAATAACCGTAGAGATGTACTAACGCTCGGATCAATAGAAAGTTGACAGGCATCCAAATCGGACCGCGCCAATTGGAGTTACCACCAAACATGCCCGTATTTGAGTCACCTGGCAGATATTCCACCTTGTATTCCTGCCCAGCGTGATAGAAAATGTAGGGATGGTCTTTGTGATAGCGCGATAGTGCTCGAATACCGTAATCGCTGAGAAACTCACTTTCGTCAAGCATTCTAGACAAGACACGGCGCAGTTTCTGCTCGTTGAGAATGGACAGCATCAATCGTCCGTCATGTCCAGGCTGGCTGGGTAAATGCAAGCTATCGACTAATTCGGGATGGCGTAGCATAAATAGCTTTGCCCGTTCTTTAAATCGGGGTAAAAGCCGGAAAACATCTTTTGGAAAAACTGACACTGCCATCAAGGGTAGCAAGCCAACCATCGAGCGAACCTTTAGCCGCACTGCTCGATCATCCGGCAAGCGCAGTACATCATAGAAAAAGCCGTCTTCTTCATCCCACAGTTCTTCTTGGTTGTCACCAGCCCGATCCATCGCACCTGCAATCCACAGCGTATGCTCAAAGAACTTGATTGCTAAATCTTCATACAAGGAATCGTGAATCGCTAACTCGATCGCAATTTGCAGCATGCGTTGACTGAAGAACACCATCCAGGCAGTACCGTCTGCTTGCTCTAAATATCCGCCTGTAGGTAGTGGAGAACTGCGATCAAACACGCCAATGTTGTCGAGTCCGAGGAAACCACCCTCAAAGATATTGTTACCGCCTTCGTCTTTACGGTTCACCCACCAGGTGAAGTTAATCAGCAGTTTCGAGAAGGCATATTTGAGAAATTCGATATCACCCTTGCCGTTGTTGAGTTCGCGATCGCGGGTGTAGGTTTCCCAAGTTGCCCAGGCATGAACCGGAGGATTGACGTCGCTAAAGTTCCACTCGTAAGCAGGAATCTGCCCGTTAGGATGCAAATAGTCATCGCGCAGCATCAGTTCAAGCTGCTGCTTGGCAAAATCGGGGTCAACTAAACTCAGCGGAACCATGTGAAACGCCAGATCCCACGCTGCAAACCAGGGATATTCCCACTTGTCTGGCATAGAGATTACATCATCGTTGTACATGTGGAACCACTCGCTGTTGCGAATTCGTTGCTTCTGTTCAGATGCCATCCAGGGAGTGATACCATGCTCTTTTAGCCATTGATCCAAGTCGTAGTAGAAATACTGTTTTGACCACAGCATTCCAGCTAATGCCTGCCTATAAATGTTGTAGCGATCGGTGTCGGCTCTTACAGATTTAGGAGTAATCGAATCATAAAATTCATTTGCTTCTTGCAAACGAGTCGCAAAAATCAAATCAAAATCGTCCATCGGATCGCCAATTTGAGCTGGAGTTGCTTTCGTTAACCGCAACCGCAGAACTTGCGTTTCACTGGCTTCCACAGTTAATGAATAGTGTGGTGCAACCTTTGTACCGATTTGCATTGAGTTGACTGCTTGCTGCTGTCCATGCACAATATAGTTATTGATGCCATCTTTGACGTAAGGATTGGTATTGGCAGAACCAAATAATCGTTCGTTGTTGGTTTCGTTTTCTGTAAACAGTAGCGGTACAGCTTGATCGCAATAGAAATAGTAATCTCCCAGCTTTTCATTAAACAAATCATCTGTGTGATAGGCATGAATGACACTCACGCCTGTACCTTCAAGCTTCTGCATCACAGGTTTTGATCCACCATTTGCCCAAGACCAAGTATTGCGAAACCAAAGTGTTGGCAAAATATCAAGTGCTGCTGCTGAGTCTCCTCGATTGCACGCGCTAATCTTAATTAAAATATCTTCGGCATCTGCTTTGGCATATTCAACAAAAATATCAAAGTAACGATTGCCATTGAAGATCCCAGTATCTAATAATTCATACTCCAACTCATCGCGACTACGACTGCGGTTAGTTTGCACCAGATCGTCATAAGGAAAGGCAGCTTGCGGATACTTATACAGATATTTCATGTACGAGTGTGTCGGCGTGCTGTCGAGGTAGAAATAATATTCCTTAACATCCTCACCGTGATTACCTTCACTGTTGGTCAAGCCAAACAATCTCTCTTTGAGAATTGGATCGTTGCCATTCCAAAGCGCCAACGCAAAGCAGAGTAAATTATGATCGTCCGTTATACCGCCAAGTCCATCTTCTCCCCAACGATATGCACGCGATTGCGCCTGATCGTGTGAAAAATAGTTCCAAGCATTGCCATCTTTTGAATAATCTTCCCGCACTGTACCCCATTGACGTTCGCTAAGATAGGGTCCCCACTTTTTCCAGTTCGTTTGTCCTTGTCGCGTGGCTGCGAGGCGTTGGGCTTCTGACGTCATAGTAATTCCAAGACAGCTAAGTTTGCTGAGCATAGAATTTTTATGTTTGCATCTTATGTCTAAAAAATTGGAAAACTTGCTTAGAATTTTTATATTTGCCTCTTATGTTTTGAGCAAAAAAATATCATCAAAAATCAAAAAGCTTTTTAAAAACACTTTTGTAAGCTTTTATTCTATGCTTAGGTTTCGCAGAGGAAAATGCTATATAAACTCTTACTATTTTTATATCATAAGAGATTATTCAAAACAGTTTGTCTTGGAAACTAGAGAATAATAATGGAGTAATAGCAATTACACCACCTAGTTATTTTACTAATATTCATCAGGAATTTGTTTTTCAGACAATGCGCAGTTTATACAATTGTTTAAACATGCGAACTGACGTTAGCAAGGTAGCGAGGAGCTTTATTGATAGTAGAAAACTTTATTTGGTTTTGATAAACTACTTTTCAAGTAATCTAACCTCTAAATCCTAAAGTGCAGGTTTGCATAGTGTCTTCTCTTAAAATTAGTTCATGAATAGTGACTTAATTCCTTTTCTTGTTAGTGCGATCTTACTCGTCGCTTACCTCGTTTTTTCGGCAAAAACAGAGATGGGAACTAAACTTTTCTGGAAAAAGAAACCCCCAACACGCTAAATTTGGAGGATTGATGCGCAAGTTGTAGAAAATGAAAACCATGACAACATCGCGGATGCAGGCGGTACAGTCGCCAGTCATTCCGATTGTGGGAGAACTGATTCGCAGTGTTCCTGGCACAATTTCTCTAGGGCAAGGTATTGTATACTATCCACCGCCACCGGAAGCAACCGATCTGACTCAATTCTTTGCCGATCCGACAAATCATCAATATAAAGCTATTGAAGGTATTCCCCCTTTGGTTGCAGCAATTAAAGCAAAACTGCAAGCTTTCAATGGGATTGCTCTTGATCGGCAATGCATCATGGTAACGGCTGGTAGCAATATGGGATTTATGAATGCGCTGCTGGCAATTACCTCGGTAGGTGATGAAGTTATTCTCCAAACACCTTATTATTTCAATCATGAAATGGCGATCCAAATTGCGGGGTGTCGTCCAGTCTTTGTTTCTACTGATGAAAACTATCAACTCCGCCCCGACGCGATCGCGCAAGCAATTACAGAAAAAACTAAAGCCGTGGTGACAATTTCACCCAATAATCCAACAGGTGCAGTTTATTCTCAAGAAGCATTACGCGAAGTCAATCAACTTTGTCGCGATCGCGGAATTTATCACATTAGTGACGAAGCCTATGAATACTTTACCTACGACGGCGTCGAGCACGTTTCTCCTGGTGCATTTCCTCAAAGTAATTCTCAAACAATTTCGCTGTACAGCCTTTCTAAAGCTTATGGATTTGCAAGTTGGCGGATTGGTTACATGGTGATTCCAGAAAACTTACTTGTTCCTATCAAAAAAGTCCAAGATACAAACTTAATTTGTCCGCCAGTTGTTTCCCAGTATGCTGCGTTGGGGGCACTACAAACAGGTTTTGATTATTGTGGCAGTCATATTCAAGCGATCGCTAGGGTACGCCAAGTTGTTTTGCGATCGCTCAACTCACTGCAAGGATTATGTACAATTGCACCTGCTGATGGTGCTTTTTACTTTTTCTTGAAGGTGCACACGCAATTAGATGCCTTTGAACTAACCGAACGCCTGATTCGCGAACATCGAGTTGCAGTACTTCCAGGGACAGCTTTTGGTATGGATCGCGGGTGTTATCTGCGCGTTGCTTATGGCGCATTACAAGAATCCACTGCCAAAGAAGGTGTGGAACGTTTAGTAAAGGGCTTGCAAACAATTTTAGTTTGACATTTGTGTAGTTGTGTGCGTGTATAAGTGAATACTAAAATGCCCTTCGACTCCCTTCGGGGCTATTCAAACTAAGTGGGCGGAAGCACAATAGAGTAGGAATTGTAGTAGTAATTGCACGGTGATAAACTTAGTTTTTTAGCTGCAAATTCATTTATTAAGCATTCGTGCAGGAGGTATAATTATGACAAATACTTTTGCACTAATTCGCCCAAGACTAAAATACCTCGATCGATCTTCTCTGGAGACAAGGTAAAGTTAAGACGTAATGCAGGATATCCCTGTTGTCCAGGGAAGAATGGTGTTCCTTCAGCAACAAAAACTCCACGCGATAGTGCTTGTTGACAAATTTTGGACATTGGTAAGCCTGCTGGCATTTGTACCCATAAAAATGCACCACCATTCGGAACTGTCCACGATGCTGAGGGTGGAAAGTACTTTTGCAAGGCACTTAGCATGGCGTTTTGACTTTGACGATGTTGAGTTTGTAAGTGTGCTAAATGATGACGATAGTGTCCTGAAGCAAGATACTCACTCACAATTGCTTGAGACACTGTAGAAACATGAAGATCGTCGAGTAACTTGCGTTCGACTAACGGTTGATAATGCTTTCCTGTAACAACTAAGTAACCGACACGGATACCTGGCATTAAGGTTTTAGAAAAAGTCCCTACATAAGTTGCGATATCTTTGCGATCCAAAGCTTTAATTGGCGCAGGAACAGGTTCAAAGTTCAACCCTTCATAGGCATTATCCTCTAAAATGACGCATTCGTAACGCTCTGCAAGCTGTAGCAATTGTTGACGATGTGATTGAGAAGTTGTAATTCCTGTAGGATTGTGCAGAGTACTCACAGTAAATATCAGCTTTGGGCGATAGGTGTGAAGATTTTTTTCCAACAACTCAAGATTCATGCCTTCAGCTGTCATGGGAATACCAATGACTCTTGCTCCCATGTTGTATAACAGTGAAAGCATTCCGTGCCAGGTTGGACTTTCAACAATGACCCAATCACCTGGTTTAACGTAGTAATGAACAACTAACGACAATCCTTGTTTAGAACCATTGGTAATAATGAGGTTATCTGGTGTGACATTCATCCCGTGCTGCTGTACTAGCATCCGGCTAATTTGCTGCCGCAGCATCAATTGTCCTTGTGGATTGTCATAGTTAAATAAGCTACCCGTAACTTGCTTGACAGCCCTTCTGGCGATGCGTGGTAAATCTTCTAAACCTGATTCAGAAGGAAAGCCGCTACTCAAGTCGATCATTCCTGGTGAAGAACGTGCTTGCAATGATGCCATGTAGAGATTAAAAAATGCCCCACTCTTAGCTTCTTCAAATAGAAATGGTGGTGGTTGCTCAGAGACAATGACATCTTGAGGAGGCGCAAAATTGGAAACTGATTTGCGATGTGTAGGATTGACAAAATACCCTGAACCCTGACGCGCTGCAATTAACCCGTCAGCTTCAAGAACGTTGTAGGCTTCGATAACTGTTAACTTATTAACTCCTGTATTTTCGGCTAAAGCGCGAATTGAGGGAAGTTTATCGCCGGTTTGCAAAGCTCCTGTTTCAATTAATCGACGAATGCGATCGCGGATCTGCAAATAAACTGCTTTGGATGAATGCCGCTCTAAAGGAATTCTCACGGTTCCGTCCTTCTTGAAGAATGACAATCCGATGATGTTTTGTCATCATAAATGATTCTTTGATAAATGTCCTGGTACACTTCTACTTTATTCATCTAGAACAGTTAAATTTGCATGAAACTGTACTATTTAAAATATTTTAATTTGTACCTTCCTTTTAAGAAAAAAGTATAAGAAAACTAAAGATAAGAGCTGAATTAATTATATAAATCCATGAAAGCCTCTGGTTTTACAAATATTTATCTACAAAAAAAGCAGAATACTAAAAGTCTATTCAGAATTATTTTATTACGTTTGTTTCAAGCTTTAACAAGTCGCGATCGCCTACAAGTTTGGCAAAAAAAAGATCGTTATGGTCGCTCTTATTGGCAAGCTTATGATCCAGTTTCAGACAGTAAAATTAGCCTTGCCTCAGAAGCAGAAATGCGAGTCTGGATTGAACAACGCTATTACAAATAATTATGGAACCTACAGTTTATTTTCTGACTTATGGATGTTGGTTAAGTTACTGTTGGTTATTAACTAACGCTAAAAATCAACCGCTTCCTCCTCCATCACGTTTTGAGCGTAAGCGTTCTCAAAAAATAAAGATCCGTCTTCGTTGCCAGCAATTTTGGTTTTGAACGAGTAATCTAAAGTTTAAAGATACTAATTCACCAAAAATAGCTGCAGTGGAATGTCATGTAGTGCAGAATCTCGCGAGATGTTTCGCTTGGCTCAACATGACAGTTTAAGTACTTTTGCAAGCAATCTATTATTCTGTCGCTAGACACACCGGCATTGCAACAGCAGAAATCTATTGGCACTTTGTAGATATTATCTAGATTGTTTATGTTTACACTGCTATACGTCCTGACTCAATCGTAAAGGAGTGTTTTGTGAACAATCTTTAGGAAAATCGAGAAGCGATCGCGTTTGGAAACAACCACCTGTTTTGGTATTGCGATGTCAAAGCTGACTGAAACGAACTGCATCGCGCCTTTTGGTTATGGTTATGCTGGATTGCTACGTAGAACAAGTAATACTGTTTTGGATTTGTTACATACAAGGAAGCAGAGGTACAGAGGAGAGTAGAGAATTATGATTTATGGCTCATTTTTACTTATAAAGAAATTAGACTAGGGCAATTACTACTATTGATAGTTGTCAATAACTTAGTCTTTCGTTAATTGCTTATTGAACATCTACCCTCCAAGTACTCTTTTTATAAAACTTTACCTTTTCAATATCTTCAAAAAGTGGAAAAGACTTATAGATAAATCTTATCGTTATTATAAGCATGAATTTATTTACAAGTGTTAAAAAAAGTAAATTGCTATACAGTTGCTTCCTTCAAAAGCAGTAAATATTAAAAAAATCTTAAAAACTAACATTATTTATTGAAAATGAGCTTCCCTGGAAGAGAGGTTGACAAAAAAACGAAGCCTTAACTTAAAGTAGTTAATGATACAAATCAAGTTAAAAAAACACGTATTTTATAAGCTTCAGTAATCATAACTACTTTTTTGAAATTTACTGTATGTCAGAATGATAGATACAGAGTAAACAATGAATCAAGAGCTAAAAGCTTAATCAACAAATGAAACATTAGGAACGAAGCATAAAGTAGATGCCGCATAAATAAGTTAGCAATATTTTTCTACAAGTGCTAGGATTCTACAGTTAGGTCAATAGCTTATTCATAAATCTGTTTAAACTTAAAATTAAACATTCCCCTGAGTAAATTTTCTATTGATATAAAGGTTACTAACGTATTAGATAAAACTCTCACTTAAGTCAGTAGAAGATAGAAAGAGTAGCAATCTATAATTAAGTTATTACTTGTCAAGTTCCGAATAGAGTATTTAAGAAAAAGTTCTAATTTTAGAAACATTCTCATAGTTAGGCATTGTAATTAACATATTTAAAATTGCTTCCTCAATTTAAGCCAGGTGATTTGTTACTCCAAAAGTGAAAAATCAACAAAAATTTGTTGATTGAATAGCATTTCAGTAGATGAGAAAGAAACATATTATGTTCTCCATTTCCCAGTTATATCGACATTAAAATAAATAAGTTTCCTAAGCTTAGTTTCTTGATTAAGCATGAAGCAAAAAGGAATTGATGTAGATTTCTAAAACTTACAAGGAAGGCATATCAATATGGTTCAAGCGATCGCATCTACACTCCAAGCAGGTCCTTTATCTGCCGAAGAACTCCGCAAGATGAATGCGTACTGGCGTGCAGCAAATTATCTTTCAGTAGGACAAATCTATCTACTTGATAATCCACTACTAAGAGAACCGCTAAAAATCGAACACGTCAAGCCGAGACTACTAGGACATTGGGGGACAACACCAGGGTTAAATTTTATCTATGTCCACCTCAATCGCGTCATTAAAAAGTACGACGTAGATACTATATATATCACAGGTCCTGGTCACGGTGGTCCTGGATTAGTTGCCAATACTTACCTAGAAGGTACTTATAGCGAGTATTACCCAAATATCTCCCCAGATGCCGAGGGGATGAAAAAACTCTTCAAACAGTTTTCCTTTCCTGGTGGTATTCCTAGCCACGTCGCGCCAGAAACTCCTGGTTCGATTCATGAAGGTGGTGAGTTAGGGTATGCATTATCGCACGCCTACGGTGCAGCGTTTGATAACCCTGATTTGCTTGTTGCTTGCGTTGTGGGTGATGGCGAAGCAGAAACAGGACCTCTAGCAACAAGTTGGCACAGTAATAAATTCCTCAATCCGGTCTACGACGGTGCAGTGTTGCCGATATTACACTTGAATGGCTACAAAATTGCTAACCCGACAGTATTAGCGCGTCTCTCGCACGAGGAGTTGCAAAGCTTATTTGTTGGGTACGGCTACAAGCCTTATTTTGTGGAAGGCTCTGATCCAGAAACAATGCACCAGTTAATGGCTGCAACTTTGGATACAGCGATCGCAGAGATTAAAGAAATTCAAAATGAGGCGCGCAGCAATGGATTCACAAAACGTCCTCAGTGGCCGATGATTATTCTGCGATCGCCCAAAGGTTGGACAGGACCCAAGGAAGTTGATGGCAAGAAAACTGAAGATTACTGGCGATCGCACCAAGTTCCTTTGGCAAACATGGCTAGTAACCCAGAACACGTCAAACTCCTACAAGACTGGATGAAGAGTTACAAACCAGAAGAACTCTTCGATGAGAATGGTAAATTTATACCTGAATTGGCAGAACTTGCCCCGCAAGGACAACGACGCATGGGCGATAACCCTCACGCCAATGGTGGAATTCTGCTTAAAGATTTAAAAATACCAGATTTTCGCGACTATGCAGTGGAGGTAGATAAACCAGCAACAGTTGAAGCGGAAGCAACGCGCGTTATGGGAACCTTCCTCCGTGACGTGATGAAACGCAATTTAGAAAGCCGCAATTTTCGGATTGTTGGTCCTGATGAAACCGCATCAAACAGACTCAACAATGTATTTGAGGCAACAGACAGAACTTGGTTAGCCGAAATCCTGCCAGAAGATGACCAGCTATCGCCAGACGGTCGCGTGATGGAAATCTTGAGTGAACACACTTGCCAAGGTTGGTTAGAAGGCTATCTCCTCACAGGTCGTCACGGTTTATTCTCATGCTACGAGGCGTTTATTCACATTATTGATTCGATGTTCAACCAACACGCTAAATGGTTGAAGACAACCCGTCATATTCCCTGGCGCAGACCGATCGCCTCGCTCAATTACTTGCTAACTTCGCATGTTTGGCGACAAGATCACAATGGCTTTTCGCACCAAGATCCTGGTTTTCTCGATCATGTCATGAACAAAAAAGCAGAAGCGATTCGTGTTTATTTGCCACCTGATGCCAATACCCTACTATCTGTCACCGACCACTGCTTGAGAAGTCGTCACTATGTCAATGTAATTGTGGCAGGCAAACAACCAGCGTTACAGTACCTGGATATGAATGCCGCGATCGCACATTGCACAAAAGGTATTGGAATCTGGGAGTGGGCGAGTAATGATCGCGGCGGCGAACCTGATGTTGTGATGGCTTGCTCTGGCGATATTCCCACACTAGAAACTTTAGCCGCAGTTGATCTTTTGCGGGAAAACTTCCCCGATCTGAAAGTGCGCGTCGTCAACATAGTCGATTTAATGACACTGCAGCCTGAGACAGAACATCCTCATGGTTTAAGCGATAAAGACTTCGATAGTATCTTCACCACTGATAAACCGATTATCTTTGCCTTTCATGGCTACCCCTGGTTAATCCACCGCTTAACCTACCGCCGAACAAATCACAAAAACTTGCACGTACGAGGTTACAAAGAAGAAGGAACAACAACCACACCGTTTGATATGGTCGTCCTCAACGATCTTGATCGCTTCCACCTCGCAATCGATGTGATTGACCGCGTGTCCAAACTAGGATACACCGCTGCTTATGTTAAACAAATGCTCTACGACAAATTAATTGACCACAAGCATTACATCAAGAAATACGGCGAAGATATGCCAGAAATTCGCAACTGGAAATGGCGGTACTACGGTGCTGATGGCGAGCAAGCGCCTCCGCAACGCAGTGATAGTGGTACTAATCCATCTCAAGAGGGTGCTGAAGGGACAGCAGCAGGTTCTTAGACAGGTCTTCTCCCCCAACGTCCCAAGTCTAGGGGACTTCTCAGCTGTTTGCAAAGGCTACTGTTATAAACTGCCCCCAACCCCAATTTTGGGGGCTTATGAACCAACTTTGAAGTTTCAAGGTAGAGAAATTGAGGAAACTTCTCTACACCTCTAACTTGAGCAATAGGACTTGCTACATGCCAACTCTCGTCGTCCTGAAACGCTTCAAATAGACAATAAAGCAGGGATAAACACTCCATCCGTCACATAAAAATAACATTGCCAAGTTCTGACCTGTTGCCAAAGTAGTTCAAACGTTTTAGAGTCTCGTCTTCCGACTACCCATGCTAAAATTCCGGTTTGGAAATAATCAACTGCTACCCACAACTAGATTTTGTTTTTTTCTTGCCAACGAATTATTTCGAGTTCATCAGTTCTCTGACTTGAGGCATCTCAGAACACTCCGGAGCATCTTTGAGATGTTGTCCAACCTGTTTGACCCAGTAGGTGACGGTAGTGTGATGTACGCCTGTGACTCGTTCAATCGCACAAAATCCTAGTCCATTGACGTATAAGTTTGAGGCAGTGTTGTTTAACCTGTTGCGAGTAAGTTCACGGCGCATCGTAACTATCGAAAAACTGACGACGGCACTTCACACAAATGTGATTCTGCTTACCCTGTTTGATCCCGTTCTTCTGATTAAGATTGTCTAAGCTGAACTGTAATAACTAGACAACTTTGATATTGGTACCGGTGCTAAACCCTGAATTAGGTTGGAAAATTGCCACAGCTGTTGTATTAAAGAAGAATGTATTGTTGCTGGAAGAGAACTTGCTGGTATCATTTACAGCAACACCAAACCTAGCAGCCGAGACTTCTATTTTATCTCCCTGCTTAACAGAGAAGTCTTGAATCGTATCAATACCTTCTAATAGAGGCACAAACTCAAAAGTATCAGCATCCGTACTACTAATAAGCGTATCATTGCCACTTTTGCCTGCTAACCCCTGCAAAACATCGTTGCCACCCAAACCGAATAACGAATCAGCAAGTGCTGTTCTGATCAAAAAAACGTTCCCAAGTGTACCATATTGAGTTGCTATTATGTTTCCTTTTAATTGTTAAGTGCAAAAGCATCTTTTGCGTTCGCTGTACTTAAATCTTATCCTCATTCTCTCACAAAGCTATAGTTTTACTTCCATCAGTATTAATTCAAAATTACGTTTATCTTTTATGCAGCTTATCAATTGTTTGTAACAGTTATTTACAAGTTTTGCACAACAGCGTTACTGGTAACAGTAATTAAAGAAAATAGTGCTTAAACAGCTTTACACTATACCTAAATTAAATTACTTTTAGTTTTAATGATCGCTACCATTAGCGTTATTTGAGAAAATCTGCCTTAATAGCATGAATAACTAAAGTCAACTGACAAATCTAAAGAATAAAAATATTTGTACAAAAGTAACAATTACTTTATAAAGTAACTCTACACTCTATAATACAATTATTTAGAAGTTAACTTAACAGTTTAGCTCTTATAATAGAAACTGAAGAAACACATTTAAAAAGGCAACCATCTAACTCTCTCTTGTTTGAGAAAACTTGAGCAATAGGGAAAGGAAGTCTAGATATGACTGGATTTGTTCAGCAAACAATAGAATTGTCTAGAATTGACGCTAGCCATGATGAGCTATTAATAGTAGGAACAAACGATGGTTTGTTATTGTTCTCGAAATCCGAGCAGAGGATTGAACTAGAGGATCGCAACATCACTGCTATTGCCCCAAGTCTCAATGGAGTGTGGGTAGTGGTTGATCGTAACTCAGTATGGCATCGCGACGATTGGGGCGAGTGGCAATTAGTAACCTCAACTATCCAAGATTTGCAACTGAATTGCATTGAGCCACTCAACGGAAAAGTTCTTGTGGGTACATCAGATGCTCATCTTCTATGGGTTGCACATGGGAGGATTGAATTCATCAATAGCTTTGACTTAGTCCCAGGGAGAGACAAGTGGTATACGCCTTGGGGTGGTCCGCCATCACTTCGCTCTCTTGCAGTAGGGCACTCAGGCGAACTTTACGCAAACGTACACGTCGGCGGTATCTTACGTTCCAAGGATCGCGGACGCTCGTGGCAGCCAACCATCGATCTGCACTCGGATGTTCATCAAGTGCTCACTGTTCCAGATCATCCTAGTTTTGTACTAGCAGCTACGGCAAAAGGACTAGCTACTAGCATAGATGGAGGAGATTCGTGGAGCTTTGACCAAGCCAACCTGCACGCCACCTACTCTCGTGCTGTAGCAGTTTGCGGCAAGACGATTTTGATGAGTACATCGGTCGGTCCATCTGGTACTAAGGCAGCAATTTATCGACGCTCACTTGACCTACCAGGGACATTTGAGAAGTGCGAACAAGGTTTGCCACAATGGTTCTCAGACAACATCGATACGGCTAGCCTTACTGCATTAAAGGATAAGGCTGCTTTTGCCACGAGCGATGGTCAACTCTTTGTGTCAGAGGATGCTGGTTTAACATGGAAGCAGCTGGCGTCAGGGCTTCCTCCAATTCATTGTTTGACCTTTTTATATTAACTATTGCTTCTCCATAAAGTTTCAGATAGTGACTACAATTTTTTAGAAGACTTCTTAAAATGGGTACTAGTCCCAACAAAAACGGGAGGATTTATGACGAACCAACAAGAAGAAGTTTCCTCTGATAACACACAAAAACTGGCACAAGAGGTAGAAGTTGACGATACTACTCCTTCAGACAGTGAAAATCCAGAAGATCCTATGTCAGAAGAGTCGGAGGTTCCCAAATCTAGTGATGCCCCTGCTGATTGATCAACTTCAGTGACCTAAAAGCCTGCGCTAAACTCTCAATGAATTTAACGCAGGATACAAACGAGCCATTGCTCTGCAAAAACAATGGTGGATCAGCAAAATTCCTCTTTGGATATGAAGCATCAAGTACGTAGGAAATATAGAAATAGTTCGTTATTAAAAATACTAAGATTAAGATATTCCGGAAGCGATCGCACTTAGTAAAATGATTTAACCTAGCGTCCGTCGGAACTATTTAACACCTTGAAATAATTCTAGCCACACTCAGGTGAATAAGGAGCCTAATGCGAGTGCATCTAGTCCTGTGTGGATGTCATTAGCCGTGGGAATCAGATTGAGTATGATTTTTAGCTGCTGCATCGAAGTACACAAGAAGTTTTTTGACATTGTAGGGCAAAAGGTGGTGAAGTCAATCTCTAAATCAATAGAATCAGTTTAAATCTAATCTAGCAGTGCAACTGAATCACCAACATACGCTGTGCCATAGCTTGTGGTGTATAAAGGAGCTGGAAGAACAATCATTAGGTTAAGCTTTACTTGTACTGTTACGCGATCGCTCTGTTAAAGCTGCATATTTGTAAAATCAGGAACATCTACCCAACTACCACTATTGTGGGAAATATGACTGAGATCCATCAGTAACTGTGAGTAAACACCTTCTTTTAAAGATGGTGTCAAAGATTCACCTACGTCAATTCCTTGTACCCAACGATCCACGACTCGAATAAACGGCGCAATGCGACCATCAGGATAAGTTTGAGGAAAGTCTAAACGTTGAGGAATTTCTATTTCGGTGAGAGATTCACCCACAGGTGCAGCCCAAAGACGAAAACCATGTACGTAATCTTTTTGATTTTCGCTTCCTAACACTAAAGTACCGCGATCGCCGTAAACCTCAATCCAGTGCCCCCGTCCTTGAAACGTACTTGCACTAATACAAACATTGCAGGGCGTACCATCTGCTAACTCTAATATCAGTAGACAAGTGTCATCTGCATCAACAGGCTTCATCTTTCCAGTATTATCTGGACGCAGGGAGATTGCTGTATTTAAATGGGCAAATAGTCTTTGTACAGAACCAAATAGCCAACTGACATAATCAAAAGTATGGGAAGCCAAAGCACCCAAAGCACCGCCGCCTTTCTCTTTTTGAGAGTACCAATTCCAAGGTCGCGAGGCATCTGCACGGCTAGAAACAAGCCAATCAATCTTTACTAAACGTTTATTGCCAACATATCCTTCGCTGAGTAGTTCGGCAAAACGTTGCCACGCAGGAACAAACCGAAATTCAAAATCAAGTGCATTCACAGCGCGGTTAGCTTGCGCGAGTTGGTGCAACTCCTGTGCTTCTGTAACCGCAAGCGTTGTTGGTTTTTCGAGTAATAGATGTTTTCCAGCTTGTAGTACAGATTTTGCCATTTCGTAATGCAGAAATGGTGGGGTTGCGATGCTGACAGCTTGTACTTCGGGTAATGAAACAACTTCTGCAATTGATTGACAAGCATAGGGAATGTTATGGGATTGTGCGATCGCTGTAGCTTTATCGCGATCTCTGTGGTAAATAGCAACCACTTGCGTACGATGATGTGCTTGGAACCCAGGAATATGAACTTTTTGACCAAAACCAGTTCCAACAACCGCTACGCCAATATTTTGCTGATCCACGAATACTCTTTAAATAACAACAGCACGAATTATATCGCTTTACTTTAAGGTTGCCACATAGCAGAGGTAGTAGGGTAGTAGGGTAAGAGGGCAAAATAGCATATTAATTAGATCTCTGCCACACTCTTACACTCCTACACTCCTACTCTTCCACTCTTCACTCGCACTTTAAAACTGTCTACTAAGGGCTGAAGGTTGAGAATTTACATGTTCTGCAGCGATTTGTCTGCGATGTACAACCTCAGGTGCTTGACTAATATTATTATCCAGTAATTCCATGTTGAAGCGATAGCCTACATTCCGCACAGTTTGAATCAAATTTGGTTGTCGCGGATCGCGCTCAACTTTCTTGCGCAAGGACAAGACATGCGTATCAATCGTACGAGGATTATCGATAGCTTCAGGCCAAGCACGACGTAGTAGTTCTAAGCGACTTAGGGGAATTCCTCCAGCTTGTGCTAATACATATAGTAAACTGAATTCTTGAGGAGTTAAATCGATAAACTCTCCGTGAAAGCAGACACGTCTTTGTACTAGATCAATTTGTAGCGCTCCGTAGTCTAAGTATGCTGGTGCTACTGGAGTACGCTTGCGACGAATTAAGGCTTCTACTCGTGCTAAGAATTCCTGCATCCCGAAAGGTTTGGCAAGATAATCATCTGCCCCTGCTTTTAATCCGGCAACAACATCTGCTTCTGAGTTGCGAGTCGATAGCATTAAAATTAAGGGCTGTTGCTGTCGTTGCAACCAGCGGCAAAATTCCATACTTTCACTATCTTTAAGTTCTGCATCAAGAATCACAAGTGTTGGTTGGCGCACCAGGAAGACTTCTTGTGCTTGATAAAGACTCGCGGCTTGGTGTACTCGATAGCCTACTTGTTGCAAGTGCCAACTAAGTAGCGATCGCAAATGCGGATTTCCCTCAACAATTTCAATACAAACCGAACCCACTATGGCAAGTTTCCTCTGCGTTCGTGTGACTCCAAAAGTACCAAAGCCAGAGTTATGGTTTTGTAACTATTGCTACGATGGGCGCAATTGTCTTTTCGTAGTTGGGTCAGTTACTCTACTGATTTGGGAAATTGGCGCACTCGAAGGCTGTATTAAATCAGCTTTATTTCTAGATTATAAATCTAACGTTATACTGCATTGGCTATCTTGAGATATATCGCAGGTCACTAGCTTAAATAACTTTACTGTGTTGAGGATGAATAGCTCTTTTTACAACTTGTGCATAGCTCAATAGCGTCAGATACTCAGTTTTTTAGTTAATTTTCCTAAGTAAAATAACCCAGTAGATATATGACACTGATAGCTTGTCTGATTACGATAAAAATAAAATAAATTGCAATCGTAATTATTACTACCAATAACGTCAGGAAGTATTGAGTATCTCCACAACCGCTATACACTTAGGTAAGTTGACAACGTTATTGTTTAAGCTACGACAAAACCTAGAACGCAAATAGAATTAAACTGTATATAGAGATATTTTAATTCTGGTAATTTTACATTTATTTGTTGTTTGAGCCTTCACCATGCTTCAAGATACTTCAACTATTCGCTTCTATCAAAGAATTACCGACGCCTTCGTCGATATGTGGAATCGCGGCTATCGCGCAGATGATTTACGACTTTACTTAGATGGTTATTTAGCAGCTTTGCATCAAAGTAGCGCTATTGAACCTTACTTAATCCATCAATTAGAAGAAGAAACTGTTCGATTTCTCTACGATCCATATAATTTTGAATTCGCTCAACCTGAACCCGAGTCAGACTACTATTAGCACAAATACCATTAAGCTTAATACGATTGTCATAGCACATAAGGAGAATTTATGATGCAAAAATAAATCCCCTCGCTGGCGTAACAACCGCAGGGGAATTAACTAAACAAATTAAAGCTATTTACGAAGCAAGCGCTACTTCTACTAACTGTTGTAGTTCGCCCTTCTGGTACATTTCAATTAAAATATCAGAGCCACCCACAAATTCACCATTGATGTAAACTTGAGGAATTGTTGGCCAATTGGAGTACTCTTTGATTCCTTGGCGAATCTCGTAATTTTCTAAAACGTCTACAGTTTCAAAAGGAACTCCTAATGCATTGAGGATTTGCACTACATTGTTAGAGAAACCACATTGGGGCATTAGTTTTGTGCCCTTCATGAAAACCATAATTTTGTTTTCTTTGATCAGATGATCAATGCGCTGTTGTGCTTCTGGAGTCATAATTTTTCTTACTCATGCTAAGGTTTACTGTGCTGCCAGGATTTATAGACCTCCCCATAGTTGTTGCTCAACTAACTGCCTGCCAAGCTTGAGGAGTGTAAGTTTTTAGTGCTAAGGCGTGAATAGCTTCAGAAGACATAGCTTGCCGTAGAGCACCATAAACCAGTTGATGTTGTTGTACTAGTCCCTTGTTCTCAAATTGAGACGAAACCACCGTCACTTGATAATGATCGCCACCGCCCGTCAAGTCTTGCACCTGAACCTCGGCATCTGGAATTTGCGACCTGATCATTTCCTCAACCTGTTGGGGGCTTATCATTGCAATCTCTATAAAAGCTGTTCAACTCTAGTTTTAATTTAACTGTTTCTTCGGACAAGTAGATTAGCGCTGATTGCTTTGAGAAGTATTTGGAGGCGTTGGGGTTGCACCACTTCTCGGAAAAGGTGTATCAACAAAGCCCAGCTCAAACAACTGTTGGTAAGCTTTTTTTCCTAAGTCACGCGTGGGATTTTGACTGCGAATAATCTGTACTAACAGAGGCACTGCAAGTTCAGAGCGGTTTTGTGCTCGATGAACAAGCGCTAGTTGATAAGTTGCATCATCACGCATCTGGGCAGTTTCTAGAGCCTTTTTTCGTTGACTATCAGCAACACGGTTATCAATTCCAGAGAAACTAGTAGCAAGCTCCTGGTAGAAATTAGACATTTGGTTATAAACTTCCCGTGCCTCCTGCAATTTCTGTGTTGCTAAAGTATAGTTCTGAGATGCTACTGCATTACTAGCCTCAGTCATGAGACGCTGCCCTGCTGCCGTACTTAATAAGGTATTATTTTGCGGCGTAGGACGCAGAACATTAGGATTACTTGGGTCTATCGGTTGTGCTTGATTAGGAGTGTCTGGTAGGTTCGGTGTAGATGTCTGAGCATTTACAGGTGAAACAACACTTAAAGCTGCCATAACCGGAAGAAAAGTCAGGCAGGTGTGACGTAAGAAGCGAACAGTTACAGCAGAAATCATGGAGTTATTAATTACGTTTGAGAAAACACAAAAGTAGTTCAAACTTCGGGTATCTTAACTCCGATTGAGTCTTTCACCAAACCAGCGGCACCCAAAGTTTCTTGGTTTAGACTTAACCTACACTAAATTGGTTCCTTTTGGCTGAGCAGTGACCAAAGAGGGGGCGAGGAGGAGCCAGTGTGGTGCGGGGGTGTCCCCCGTTGTAGCAACTGGCGTCGAGGGGCGAGGGGTTAGGGGAAGAAAAACATTGAGGAGAAAAGCAATCAATCACAATCTTTTTACTCGCAGAGCGCTCCTACTCCCTCACTTCTCCTTTCATGTGTCCTTATTCAATCAAGAAGCTTTTAAACATGGGGTATCCCTCGCTCCTCTTGAATGCTTTCAAATTCTGATTGCACTGCTGCGAATTCTGACTCTTGAGCGTTAAGGGCTTTGAGCGCCACTTCTAAATCTGTTGTTAACTCTTTGGCATTCTGTTTAATAGAACCTGCGTTATATTTTGCTACTTGTATTGGAGAACCAATGCGAATAGTTACCTCACAGCCCCACCGAGGATAAGGTTGACTGTAACACAGATGAATAGGTACAATCTTGACTCCTAATCCAGGATGATTTGATTCTGCACTCAAAGCGATACGTGCTAATCCTGGTTTGAGTGGGTGAACTGTCCCATCACGAAAAATATTACCTTCCGGAAAAATTACCATCATTTCTCCTGATTGTAGCAGCTCGACTCCATGACGCAGGGTAGAAATAGCAGGATGCTTAGTATCAATAGGAAATCCTCCCAAATGGCGGATAAACCAACCTTGTAGCCCTCTCACTTCATCTGCTGATACCATATAGCGCAAGTCTCTTCCCGTAACAAGTCTACCAGTAGCATAAGGTACAAGTAGAGCATCCCAACGCGAACGGTGAGTAGGAGCAAGAATGACTGGTCCAGTAATAGGTAAGTTTTCTTGTCCAGTAACTTCAAGCTTGCGAAAGAAAAATGGTAAAACAAAGCGACTTCCTAAAGGATAGACAAGCTGAGCTAACCAAGGTGAAACACGAGATATATCAGAAGAAGTAGAAGGGGCCACCTTAGTATTCATGCGTGTTTCCAGTGAACCTATAACAAAACGGGAGTCGAGCTGAATCATAGTGGTGGCAAGTCAATGCAAATAACAATCACGGCAGGTAGTTCTTCTTCTACCGTAATTTCTCTATCGCAAAATGTCTTGTATTTCCAGGACACTTTTAGTAGCGTCATGAGGAAGAGGGGCGAGGAGGAGCCAGTTGCGTGCGGAGGTGTCCTCCGTTGAGCAAACTGGCGTTGAGGGGTGAGGAGTGAGTGAATAGAGTGACTAGTGGCTAGTGAATAGTTTTGTTAGCGTAGCGGTGCCTTAGCACGTTTTGAATGCGTGAATTATGAGTTATGAGAAGACCTTGATGGCATTGTTAACTCAACACTTCACCACTTCACCACTCTCTTAGTCTCCCTACTACCCGCCTACCCTTGTTTATGTTGGCGCACAGTGGCAAACCATGTTTGGAGTTGTTTGCGACAGGTTGATTCAAGAATGCCACCGAGAACAGTCACATGATGGTAGGAGCAAGCACTATCAGGAATATTAGTGACAGTGCGGATGGCACCAGTTTTGGGATCGTCTGTACCATAGACTAATAATTTTAATCGTGCTTGAATAATTGCTCCTGCACACATCGGGCAGGGTTCTAAGGTAACGTAAAGAGTGCAGTTATTGAGATGCCAATCTTGTATTGCTTGACCAGCTTGGCGCAACGCTAAAATCTCTGCGTGAGCCGTGGGGTCTTTATCTCTTTCCCGACGATTTTCCGCAGTCGCAACGACGTTGTGGTTAGAATCAATAATAACAGCACCTACAGGAACCTCATCTGCTTCACCGGCTGCTTGGGCAAGCGCGATCGCTTTACTCATCCAGTGACAATGTGTGAGATATTCAGGATGGTCCAGTATTAGTCTTGAGATCACAGTTTTTAAACAGTTACTGTTTTAGCTAATAACGTGTCTAACTGCTCTTGTGCATCTAGCTGATAAAGGTCGTCACATCCACCAATGTGCTGATTATTAATAAAGATTTGCGGTACTGTCCGACGCCCCTGTGCGCGTTCTGCCATCTGGTTTCTGGCAGATTCGTTGCCGTCGATTTTATACTCAGTGAAATTTACACCTTTCCACCACAACAGCAATTTGGCACGAATGCAATAAGGACAAACTTGCCAAGTATAGATTTCTACATTGGCTTTCACTCGTTCAGGATGGCGATTGAGAAGTGAGTTGACAAACATAATGAGATAGGAATCGGGGGTCAGAGTCAGCACTACCACAAAATAAAAGAAGCCGGAACTTTTTTTAGTAAATTTGTGATAATTACTAGCTTAGATCAACTTAGAAAGCATCACAAAATAACAAATTTCAGTAAAATTTTTAGTGAAAATTTAGCGTTCAAAAAAACAATAGCAAAAACGCTTATTGCTCCCTAGTATGAGTGCCCCTAGCTCCTCGACGCCATTTTGCTCAACAGGGGCTGCCCCCGCACCTTTCGCTTGGCTTCCCTAGTTCTAAGCAGCAAAACTTAACACCAACTTGTGTCAGACGTCTCGCACAGGTATCCTCCCTTTGGTAGACTTGAGAACTGGTATGACTAGACAAAACAGCGCCGTTAGCAAGCAGTTGGGAGGAAATCTGTGGAAAACACACTAGGGTTAGAGATTATTGAAGTGGTAGAGCAAGCTGCGATCGCAAGTGCTCGCTGGATGGGTAAAGGAGAAAAGAACACCGCTGACCAAGTAGCAGTTGAAGCAATGCGGGAGCGGATGAACAAAATTTATATGCGGGGGCGTATTGTCATTGGTGAGGGAGAACGCGATGATGCTCCGATGCTCTACATTGGTGAGGAAGTTGGCATTTGCACCCGCGAGGATGCCAAAGATTACTGTAACCCAGACGAGTTAGTCGAAATTGATATTGCTGTTGACCCTTGCGAGGGCACTAACCTTGTTGCCTATGGGCAAAATGGTTCAATGGCAGTGCTTGCTATCTCTGAAAAAGGCGGTTTGTTTGCTGCACCTGATTTTTATATGAAAAAGTTAGCAGCTCCACCTTTAGCACGCGGTCATGTTGATATCAATAAATCTGCTACCGAAAACTTGAAGATTCTTTCTGAGTGTTTGAATCGTGCTGTAGAAGAATTAGTTGTGGTTGTGATGGATCGCCCTCGCCACAAAGAGTTGATTCAAGAAATTCGTCAAGCAGGTGCCAGAGTCCGCTTAATTAGTGATGGTGACGTTTCTGCTGCTATTTCTTGTGCTTTTGCTGGCACGAATATTCATGCCTTGATGGGTATTGGTGCGGCTCCTGAGGGAGTCATTTCTGCTGCTGCTTTACGCTGCTTGGGCGGACATTTCCAAGGACAATTGATCTACGATCCAGAAGTAGTCAAAACAGGTTTGATCGGAGAAAGCAAAGAAAGCAACATTGCACGGCTCAATGAAATGGGCATTAATAACCCAGATAAAGTTTACAACGCTGAAGAGCTAGCTTCGGGTCAAACCGTTTTGTTTGCAGCGTGTGGTATCACCCCAGGAACCCTGATGGAAGGCGTTCGCTTCTTCGGTGGCGGCGCAAGAACTCAAAGCTTAGTCATTTCTAACCAGTCTCAAACAGCTCGATTTGTAGATACAATTCATATGTTTGAGGAGCCGAAGGCTCTACAGCTACGATAGAAGATAGCAGCTAATGAGGTTGAAAAAATTTTCCCGTCTTCAACTTCTTCCTAGGGGAAGCGGGACTACCTCAAATGCCTGTCATGATTGTGCTAAACGCGGCACAGCAAAATAAATAGCCAATTGATTGCGCCCTGAATTTATCCATGGCAAAGCAATTGGTAAAAAGAGTAAATTCAATCCTCCTAAGTATAAATTTTTTTGGAAACAGGAAAGCGGTAAACCCCGCCCCGCTTTCCTCCCTGTCTGAATTTGATAGGGTATCCAGCGGGCAATAAGAATGAATATTGCGGTAGTGGGACTAAGTCATAAAACAGCCCCAGTCGAAGTTAGAGAAAAGCTAAGTATTCCAGAACCCCAAGTCGAAAGCGCGATCGCGCACCTGTTGACATACCCTCACATTGAAGAAGTTGCGATTCTCAGTACTTGCAACCGCTTGGAAATTTATATTGTTGCACGCGAAACGCAGCAGGGTATTCAAGAAGTCGCGCAGTTTTTGGCAGAGCATAGTAAGTTGCCAGCGTCAAGTCTAAGACAGCATTTATTTATCTTTCTTCATGAAGATGCTGTTATGCATTTGATGCGCGTTGCTGCTGGATTAGATAGTTTGGTGTTGGGAGAAGGACAAATACTAGCGCAGGTAAAACAAACGCACAAACTAGGACAGCAATACAACGGAATAAAATTAATTCTTAACAAACTGTTTAAACAAGCCCTAACTGCTGGTAAGCGCGTTCGTACAGAAACAAGTATTGGAACTGGTGCAGTTTCGATTAGTTCGGCTGCAGTGGAATTGGCGCAGATGAAAGTGCAAAATCTCGCAGCTTGTCGAGTGATGATTATTGGTGCAGGTAAGATGTCACGCTTGCTTGTACAGCATTTGATCGCTAAAGGCGCGGGGCAAATTTGTATTATCAACCGTTCGCGACAACGGGCAGAAGAATTAGCCAATCAATTTCGTCAGATAGAATTACAGCTGCACTCGATTTCCGAAATGATGTCAGTGATGGCAGTGTCAGATTTGGTATTTACTAGTACAGCAGCAACAGAACCTCTCCTCGATCGCGCAAAACTAGAAGCAGCATTAGAACCAAGTCGGGCTTTGATGTTATTTGATATTTCGGTTCCGCGTAATGTTCATGCAGATGTGAATGAATTGGAGTTTGTCCAAGCATTTAATGTCGATGACTTGAAAGCTGTTGTGGCTCAAAACCACGAAAGCCGCCGCCGGATGGCAATGGAAGCCGAAAAACTTTTAGAACAAGAAGTTCTCGCGTTTGATGTTTGGTGGCGATCGCTTGACACTGTAACAACAATTAGCTGTTTGCGCGATAAAGTGGAAACGATTCGCGAACAAGAACTAGAAAAGGCATTGTCGCGTTTGGGTTCAGAATTTGCTGAAAAACATCAAGAAGTGATCGAAGCTTTGACACGGGGAATTGTGAATAAAATCCTGCACGACCCGATGGTACAACTGCGATCGCAACAAGATATTGAAGCTCGCAAGCGTTGTATGCAAACACTGCAAATGTTGTTTAATCTAGATGTAGAAGAACAATTTAGTTAAGGGTAACTGGTAATTGGGAACGCGGTGATTGGGGTTATAGTCTTGTCTTACCCATTACCGATGACCCATTACCCAACCCCTGATTATGTCTAAAACTTTTGGAAACCGATTTTTTTCGCCACTAGCGCTGTTGATAGGGGTATGGATAGTTGTTGAACTAATCACGCGCTTTATTGGAGAGTGGCTATGGTTTCAGGATGTCGGTTATCTACCAGTTTTTCTCATCCGGTTAAGAACGCAGTTGGGGTTATGGGCACTTGCCTTTTTCCCTTCGGCGGTGTTTTTGTTTGGCAATTTAGCGATCGCCCAGCGTCTCAAGTCCTCCAAGTACGAAATTACTCAAACAACTACGAGGAAGAAACATCCCATACCAAAAAGTTTTGGGTTGCGCTGGCTATTAACTCTCATAATTTTGTTATGCGTGTTAGCAGGATTAATCTTGGGGTACTACTTATACGAAGCATTAAGTATTTGGCAGCCTCAATTTCGCTTTCCACCTGTCTTTCAGTTACAGTCATGGTTGCCAGTTATTCACTTTTTCCAACGAATTGGGCAACTATCGCCATTTCCTATTCCCTATTGGCAAGTTGTTGTCATTGTTGGTTTGAGTATAGCTCTGGGTTTGGGGGGATTAAGTACGGCAATTTTAGCAGGTCCTTATTTTTGGTTGAGAGCGATCGCCCTAGCAATTAGTTTAAGTATTGCTTTAGTAGCCGCCCTGCGTTGGGATACAGTCTTAAAATATTTTTACCCCACTAGCTTTAATGGCGTCGATCCCCTGTTTGAACGCGATATTAGCTTTTATGTGTTTTCTCTACCAGTATGGGAACTCCTGAGATTTTGGATT
Organism: Gloeocapsopsis sp. IPPAS B-1203; assembly: GCF_002749975.1. Taxonomy (NCBI): domain Bacteria; kingdom Bacillati; phylum Cyanobacteriota; class Cyanophyceae; order Chroococcidiopsidales; family Chroococcidiopsidaceae; genus Gloeocapsopsis; species Gloeocapsopsis sp. IPPAS B-1203. The sequence goes on from NZ_PEIG01000008.1 coordinate 98,919, forward strand.
TTAGGATTGTCTCTCTATGGTCTAGTTGCAGTTACTTTAATTTACTTACTTGCGGGCAATACACTCAGTCAAGGGAAATTTCCAGGATTTTCCTTAGCCCAAATTCGTCATTTAGACGTTTTGGGTAGCTTTGTTTGTGGTGCGATCGCGCTTCATTATTGGTTAGGACGCTACCAGTTACTTTACTCCTCTCGTGGTGCTACCTACGGCGCTAGCTTTACCGATGTCACGGTTGATTTTCCCGTTTACATTGCTCTTAGTCTAGGTTCAGCCGCAATTTCTCTAATCTTACTGTGGCAAGCTGTTTTTTCTACTCAAAGAAGATCGCCTTTGAGTCCTTTGCGTCTTGGTGGTTCATTCATTTCTGGCGCAATTTTATACGTCACAGTCATTGCTATAGCCACCTATACTGTACCGATGATTGTACAGCGGTTAGTTGTTGAGCCAAACGAACTGGCACGCGAAACGCCTTATATTCAACGAAGTATAAACTATACTCGTCAAGCGTTTAATTTATCAACAATTGATGTAGAAACATTTAACCCTCAACCCACACTAACCGCTGCTGATTTACAAGAAAATGATTTGACAATTCGCAATATCCGATTGTGGGATACACGTCCGCTATTAGAAACAAACCGTCAGTTACAGCAAATTCGGACATATTATAGTTTTCCTAATGCAGATATTGATCGCTATACACTCCTGAGTGCGGTTCCTGGCGAAACAACAGAGAGACGACAAACAATTATTGCTGCAAGAGAACTCGATTACAACGCTGTTCCTCAACAAGCACAAACCTGGGTAAACCAACACCTCGTTTATACTCATGGCTACGGCTTTACCTTAAGTCCTGTCAATACTGTCGCCCCTGGAGGTTTACCAGACTACTTTATTCAAAATATTGGAGATCCAGGAACCGGCGACGATGGTGCTTTAGAAGTCGCTAATGAACAAATTCGTGCTAGCGTCCCTATTGGACAGCCACGAATCTACTATGGGGAAATTGCTAATACCTACGTTATGACTGGCACGCGAGTTCAGGAATTAGATTATCCTAGCGGTAATGAAAACGTCTACACCACTTATGATGGTCGTGGTGGAGTTAATATTGGTCCATTTTGGCGACGGCTATTGTTTGCCCAGTATCTTAAAGACTGGCAAATGTTACTCACACAAGATTTTACGCCGCAGACAAGATTATTATTTCGACGCAATATTAGAAATCGCGTCCAAGCGATCGCACCTTTTTTACGTTATGACCGAGATCCGTATTTAGTTGCAGCAGATGGTGGAAATACAACTCTACAAGGCGAACCAACATATTTGTACTGGATTTTGGATGCATATACCACAAGCGATCGCTATCCCTATTCCGATCCTGGTACAGACGACTTTAACTATATCCGGAACTCTGTCAAAGTTGTTATTGATGCCTACAACGGTTCAGTAGATTTTTATATTGCCGATCCGACAGATCCTGTCATTAACACAATAGCTGCTATTTTTCCTGGATTACTCAAACCACTTGATGCCATGCCAGCAGCTTTACGCAGCCATATTCGCTATCCCATCGATCTTTTTAGCACCCAATCTGAGCATTTATTAACGTATCACATGACAGATGCTCAGGTATTTTATAACCGCGAAGATTTATGGCGATTTCCCACAGAGATTTACGGAACTGAACCACAACAAGTACAACCTTATTTTCTAATTACGCGCATACCTACAGAAGAAACTGAGGAATTTATTCTGTTATTGCCATTTAACCCTGTACAACGTCCTAACTTAATTGGATGGTTAGCAGCGCGTGCCGATGGCGAACAGTACGGTAGATTGTTGTTGTATGAATTTCCTAAACAACTTTTAGTTTATGGACCAGAACAAGTTGAAGCAAGAATTAACCAAGATCCTGTGATTTCACAGCAAATTACACTTTGGAATCGTCAAGGTTCGCGAGTTATTCAAGGAAATCTATTAGTGATTCCGATTGAAGAATCTTTATTATATGTCGAACCACTTTATTTAGAAGCAGAACAAAATAGTCTACCAACATTTGTACGCGTTATTGTTGCTTACGAAAATCGGATTGTCATGGCAGAAACTCTCCAACAAGCACTTGATGCTATTTTCCAACCCGAAATCACGCCTGCAACACCTATTATTCGTCCTGTAGAAGAGAATTAAGAATAGTGTTAGAGCAGTAATGCAAATAAATTAATCTTAGATGTGGGGTAGGCATCTTGCTCAAATGACATTTACTTATACTCGTACTATTCGCTTTCAAGATACTGATGCTGCTGGTGTCGTTTATTTTGCTAATGTTTTAACAATGTGCCATGAAGCTTACGAAGCTTCACTAGCAGTTTCAGGTTTCAATCTTAAGGTATTTTTTAGCAATTCTGCTGCTGCATTTCCCATTGTTCATGCTAGTGTAGATTTTTTTCGTCCTCTGTTTTGTGGAGATAGTTTATCTATTAGTTTGATTCCGCAAAAATTACAGAATGATAGTTTTGCAATTGCTTATGAAATTATGATAGGAGAAAAAGTAGTGGCAAAAGCTTTAACTCGGCACGTTTGTATTGATGCGGAGAGTCGAAAAAGGCAAAGCTTATCTGCGGAAATGGGGCTATGGTTGCAGCAGTGGGGAGAATAGTTAGCAAGGAGATATGTCTATTTTTGGAGTGAGGTTAAGGCAAGTTGTTGTAGATGTTGACGGTTAATTTTGCCCTGGGTGTTGCGGGGTAATGCGGTGAGGGAAATCCAATATTTGGGAATTTTGAATCTACTAAGTTTGTTTTTGAGAGTTGCTTGCAAAGTTGTTACGCATGTACTTGAGTTGGGAACGTAAATAGCTGTTACTGCTTGTCCCCAGTGAGGATCTGGAATTCCAATAATACAAATATCTTTGACCATTTGGGTGTCGCGAATGGCTATTTCAATTTCGATTGGATAAAGATTTTCTCCGCCACTAATAATTTTTTCACTGCTACGTCCGATAATATTTAAATATCCTTGAGAATCCAAATATCCTAAGTCATCTAATATTAACTCAGGTGTTTCAAACACATTAGGATAGTAGCCTAAGGCTAAAGATTTAGATTGAATTTTAATATTACCAATTTGATTTCGCGCACTACAAATTTCAACTTTTGCATGAGGCAGAATCTTTCCGCAATTGTCTTTTCCTTGTAAAAAATCTTCTGGCTTAAGAGTTGCTACCTGCGAAGCAGTTTCTGTCATTCCATAGGTAAGTGCTAGAGGAATTTTGTTTGATCGGGCTTCTGCTAATAGTTCATTCCATGCTGGCGCACCACCCAATAACACAGTTTGAAATTGTGATAACTGATCTTTGAGTAATGAATTTTGTAATAGTCGTTGTAGTTGCGTTGGTACTAAAGAAATAAAAAAATCTACAGGGTTGACTTGATATTTTTCTCGACGTTCTAGTTGCTTGAAGTTTTGAATGACTAACTTACCTTTACTTGTAAAAGAACGCATAAACTGCATTAATCCACTGACGTGATACAGTGGCAGTACGCAGTAAGAATTAACTTGTTGAAGTTGAAAATATTGTTGAAAACCTGTAACTGATGCTGTTAGTGTTTCCCAGGTGTGGATGGCAAATTTTATTTTGCCTGATGAACCACCAGTAGGGATCATGATTTGGTTGGTAATTGGTAATTGGTAATTGGTAATGGGTAATTGGTAATTGATAATGGGTAATTGGTAATTGATAATGGGTAATTGGTTGCTTGCTAAAATGATGTCGGGTTGAACTAAACTACATACTTGTTGCCATTCTTGTTTTTTCCAGTCAGGATTACAAAGAAACACCGGATAGCCAGCGCTACAAGCAGCCATAAAGCTTGCTATAAATCTTACTGGTTCTCTTTCAGCGATGAGAATGTGAGGAGTTTGTATTTGACACTGAGTAATTTGTGAGTAGATTTCCTCAGTTAATTGCGGTAAGCGATCGCTGTTTTCACAAACCAAATAATGTTCTATGTAGTTTTTAAAATCCTCTAGCGAGTATTCCATAAGTTTTCTAACCAGTGACTATCCTGTTCTTGAAGCAAATGATCGACTCCAAATCCAATAGCCCGATGAGGAGAAGATAATTCAGTTGCAAGTTTCAACGCTACTGATTTACCAATTTGAGTTTCAAAAACAGAGGAGAAAACTGTATCGATTTGATATCTCTGACAAAACTGGCGCAAACGTGAGGGAAAACCGGCGATCGCTGGCTTAATGATAAAAATCCCTCGCCAACCCTGTTGATAGCACTGTTGTAGTTGCTGAAGTGTTGCTACTGACTCATCTAAAGCGATCGTACTCTTGTAGCTGTGACTCAACTCTAACATGGCAGCAAATTCTGTGACTGCTAATGGTTGTTCTAGGTATTCTATTTCTATAGATATTGTTGGATCTTCTTTGAGGCGATCGCACGTCTGTAACCATAAATTTGCTTGGCTGTAACTCAATCCTCCATTAGCATCTAATCGCAGCTTTGCTGAGACGGGTATGCGCACAAGTTGTTTAAAGACTTCTAGTTCTGCTGCGATCGCCTCAACCCCAATCTTCCACTTAAAAGTACGATAACCTTCACTCCACAATTTCTGCCAAGTCTCTAAAGCAGCTTCCCCAGCAGGCAACAACGCACTACACTCTAAATGTTGTTCTCTATCACTCACCTCTTCTAACGCTGATTCAAACCCAAATTGACACGCAGGTAAAGTATCAGGAATTGAAAAGATGACCTCTTGAGTTAATTCTCGTGGTAACTGATCGCAAAAAGCCTTAGCTTGTTCTATTGTTTCTGAACCAAACCAACTTATCGGAGCAATTTCTCCATAGCTCACTTTACCTATTTTATTTGTAAAACGCAGAATAATTCCTTCGCGAACTTTCCAGCTACCATAATTTGTTTTCAACGGTGACTGAAACTGTCGTTGGTAGTCACGAAACTCAAATTGATAAGTTAGTATCTCCACATCGAATATTAGAAATCATACTTTTTAGAGTTAGGTAATGGGTAACAGGTAATTGTTAATAAGTTGACCCAATTACCAATGACCAATCACCAGTTACCAAGTCATTAACTTGCTGTCAGAATAAAGCCTAAACCTAGTAATAAACTACTCCAAAAATGCATTTCTACAGCTAAAAATTTGCAATTACTGACTTTTTCTGGTTGATTGTGGTATTCCAAGACATGGCGAAATAACTTCAATGCAAACGGTAAGCTGATTAAACTAAGTAACGTCCAAATTGGAAATATCCCAAAAATTACAAACAATAGTGTGAAAAGATAAATACTACCACCAATCCAAAGCAGAAGTTGTGCGGATTTTTTTGTACCAAGCCGGACAATTGGCGATCGCTTTCCAGCAGCTATATCGTCTTTGACTTGGTGAAAATGCGAACAAAATAAAATCAAACTTGTCACAATTCCTACAATAAAGCTTGCAGCTAAACTCGTCCATGACCAAGATTGAGTTTGGCTATAGTATGCTGCTGCAACTGCTAGGGGACCAAAACAAAAGAAGCAAATAACTTCTCCTAAACCTTGATATCCCAAGCGAAAAGGTGGTCCCTGGTACATATAACCCAAAAAACAGCACAACAAAATTAGACCAATGACAGTTAAATCTTGTTGCCACCAAGCAATTAATAGTATCCCTAATAACCCTAAAACTAAAAATAGATTTCCTATCCAAAATATTAAGGATTTATTACCTGTTAAGTTAACAAGAGAATGAGCTTTATTTTTATCTATTCCAGTTTCCGAATCAAAAACATCATTACTCAAATTCTCCCAAGCAAGAATGAAAACAGCCGCTGCTATAAAAGTAGAAAATATTGCTGGATGAAAATATTTAGTCTCAGCAAAGGCAACGGTGCTTCCTATCCATATTGGCATAATTGCCACACTGTACATTGGTGGCTTAATTGCTGCCATCCATAATTTGGTATTTGGATATTCTATCAGTTTTGTAGTCATTATGTTAGCTTAATTCAACTACTAGTTTGCTTAAAAGCTGTTATATTATTAAACCTTCTTTGTAGTAGATAAAACCATCATCTTTTCAAGAAAAAAATATAAAGAATTATTTGAATATTGTCGATTCTGTAACACAAATTCTGTAACATAATATGAGTATTAACCTGCAATGATGATGTACTTTACTAAAGAAGTTTTATACAGTAAAAGCCCTCCCAAACCTGCTTAGTAAATTGCCGCTAACGAGCAGAGTGGTTAATCGCAGCATAAGTATGCTACTAGAAATACACCACGGTTAATCACAAACCAGGAAGAAAACTTTAAAAAAATTTACTTTTTCGACATCCATGCCAGTTTTACCATGTCGTCCTAATACGTATCTTTACCACAATGAGCTATATCAGTTTCTTTCACATTGTCAACAAAATTGCGTAGCAGATTCTTCACGCATAGTTAATATTTCTCTCGAAGTTGAGGACGTCGATCCACTCGTTGTACTTCAGGAAATAGAGCAGCCGAATCAATTAAGTTTTTACTTTGAGAACAAAAGTAACAAATCAGCGATCGCTGCTATTGATGCTGTTGCTCAACTACAAACTTCTGGTGTAAATCGTTTTTCTCAAGCGCAAAAGTTTGTTAATTCCTGTCTCGATAAAATTATTAAAGTAGACACCAGTAACGAAGCTTCTACCGGACCTCACTTTTTTTGTAGCTTCAGTTTCTTTAATGAAACCGCTCAAATAGATTATCCATTTCCAGCAGCTACTATATTTTTACCTCGTTGGCAGATATCTCGCTATGGCGATCGCTGTATATTAGTTGCGAACTTCTTAATAGAGCAAGAAACAAATTTAAGTAGATTATACCAAGATTGGTGTCAAAAAATTAGAACGATAAACTTATTAAAACTTCAAAGCAATCCAGAGAACAATTATAATTCAATCAGTCGCAACCAACAAATAAAAAATATTAAGAATTTTAAACAATCAATTATATCTAGTTTAAAGTTAATTGAGTCAAATTATTTCCAGAAAATCGTTTTAGCGCATCCTCTTGATGTGAGTTGCGAGACCCCTTTTAACTTGTTTCAATCTCTTGAAAACCTGCGGAACATTCATCCAGGTTGTTACGTTTTTGCTGTCAGTAATGGTAAGGGACAAAACTTTCTTGGAGCAAGTCCAGAACGTTTGATTAGTATTGACAATCAACAGTTAAATACCGACGCACTAGCAGGTTCAGCACCACGAGGAAAAACCTTAGCAGAAGACACCAAACTCGCAAATTGTTTATTGAATAGTGAAAAAGAAAGACACGAACATCGTGTTGTGATTGATTTTATTACCCAATGCCTGTATGAATTGGGCATAGTGCCCCAAACTCTATCACCGCGACTGCGGCAACTCTCTAATATTCAGCATTTGTGGACACCAATTCAAGCAAAACTACCAGCAAACGTTCATCCCTTAGAAATTGTTGCTGCGCTTCATCCTACTCCTGCGGTAGCGGGTGTCTCGCGCGATGTTGCTTGTACAAAAATTCAAGACTATGAAACCTTTGAGCGTGGTTTGTACGCTGCGCCTTTAGGGTGGCTTGACGATCGAGGAAACTGTGAGTTTATTGTCGGAATTCGTTCTGCTTTGATTGATCGCGATCGCGCTAGACTTTACGCGGGTGCAGGTATTGTTGCAGGTTCTAATCCCGATCGCGAAATTGCGGAGATTCAACTTAAACTTCAAGCCTTGCTGAAAGCCTTAGTTTGAGGTATTAGTCTAAATCTTTGTGAGTAAACGGTTTAGGATTTTCACCAGTATAAGTTGCCACAATATGACCATCACCAGTCAGTTGATACTTATAAGTTACCAAACCTTCCAACCCTACGGGACCGCGAGGTGGTAATTTTTGCGTACTAATTCCGACTTCAGCACCAAAACCGTAACGGAAGCCATCAGCAAAGCGCGTGGAACAATTATGAAACACTCCCGCTGCGTTAACTTGCGATAAGAAAGTATCTGCTGCTTCTGCATTTTCAGTCACGATCGCATCTGTATGTCCCGAACCATACTCATTAATATGCGCGATCGCATCCGTTAAAGAATCGACAACCTTAATTGATAAAATTAAATCGCTGTATTCAGTTGACCAATCGGCTTCTGTTGCAGGTGCAATATCTAAGATTTCGCGAGTTCCTGCATCACCGCGTAATTCAACATTGTGCTTTTGCATCGCTGGGGCGAGAAGCGTCAAAAATGCAGGCGCGATCGCTTGGTGTATTAGTAGAGTTTCAATGGCATTACACGCTGCTGGATACTGTGTTTTTGAATCTACAGCAACTGCGACAGCTTTACTTAAATCTGCTGCACGGTCAATATAAAGATGACATACGCCATCAGCATGACCTAACACAGGAATGCGCGTATTCTCTTGCACAAAGCGTACAAAAGCATTAGAACCTCTAGGAATAATTAAATCAACGAATTGATCGAGTTGCAACAACTCTAGAGTTTCTTCGCGGGTTGTCAGTAACTGCATAACATCAGGACCAATCGCCGTTTGAGCTAATCCTAGATGAATCGCTTTCACAATTGCTTCACAAGAGCGTATTGCTTCTTTACCACCTTTAAGGATGACACCATTTCCTGATTTTATTGCCAAAGCCGAAATTTGAATTGCCGCATCAGGACGAGCTTCAAAAATAACACCTAATACACCTAAAGGACAAGTCACGCGCTTGAGAATCAAACCATCATCAAGCTGACGATGAATTTGCACTGCACCCACTGGATCGGTAAGTTTCCCAACATCACGGACTCCCGCGATCGCACTTTGCAACTTTGCCCGATCTAACTTCAGCCGATGATACAGTGGTTTAGGAATTGTATCTCGTGCTGCCGCACAATCCGCAGCATTCGCCGCCAAAATTTCATCTGTAGCTGCTTCTAAAGCTTGCGCAATCGCCTCAATTGCTTGATTCTTCTGTTCACTAGAAAGAACTGCTAATTTTTGAGCGCAGTCACGAGTTTTGCGGGCGATCGCAGTTAAAGGAAGGTTAATCTGAGTAGTCATAACAATACAACAATGACTGCTCTACAATCCTATCAATCATTGTTCTAATTGAGAATTTTAGAGAGACCTCTCTATTCTTTCCTTCGCGTTCTTTGTGCCTAACGCCTTCGGCTTCGCTACGCTAGCGCTGCGCTGGGGTGGTTCGTTAATCTCTTAATTTATACAATCTTCATCAAACCTTTCTGAATGGATCATTAGTCTCCTTGAAGTTCTGGGTATATATAAAGACAAGAACTTATAGAGGCAATTGTATGTCTCCTCAATTTGAATTATTACAAACAGCTATAGAAGCTTACCAACAACAACGTTACCACGAGGCTGTAAAAATACTAGAAAACTATTGCAATAGTAGTATCGACCATAACAATAAATACTATCTACAAGCACAATTTTGGTTAATCAAAGCGTATCAAAAATCAAATCAAAAGCAACAAGCGATCGCCCTGGCAAAACAGCTTGCAACTCATCCCAACTCAGAAGCTCAAAAGTGGGCAAAACTCGCCCTCGAATCTTTAAACAGCCAATCACAATCCCGCATAACACACAGTAAACCCAAACGAGCCGCACAAGCAGGAATTAAACTTGCTATGACGAGTGTTGCAAGTAATCTGGCGCTAGCATCCGGCGTAACAATAACATTGCTCTTAGGAATGGTGTTCGTCTTATTTTTAGCACTAACTTTCATTCTGAGTAGCGACGATCCGGTTAACGGATTGAATATTGCGATCGCAGGTACACTTCTATTCAATATCGCAGCCTTTTTCTTATCACCACTGCTGATGGACTTGATGCAGAATTGGCTGTATCATACTCGTTGGGTATCTTTAGCAGAAGTGCAACGCTATAGTCCAGAAACGGCAAAAATCATTCAACGCATCTGTGCCCAACAAAAGCTACAGCAGCCTCGGCTAGGCATTATTGATGACCAAAACCCCACCGCTTTCACGTATGGTTCGCTGCCCAATACGGCGCGTTTAGTTGTCAGCCAAGGGCTTTTTACTTACTTAGAAGACGAAGAAATTGCCACAGTATACGCTCATGAACTTGGTCACATTGTTCACTGGGACTTTGCTGTCATGACGCTAGCTTCAACTTTAGTACAAATCACTTACTTAATTTACACCTTTGCGCGTAGGGTAGGAAGAAGTGGTGGTGAAAAAGTTAAAAATGCCGCAGGAACAGCCGCAGCAGTAGCGTATGTTTTTTACATAGTCGGCACTTATCTACTTCTTTATCTGTCGCGAACACGCGAATATTTTGCCGATCATTTTGCAGCTGAAACCACAGGTAATCCTAATGCACTATCTCGCGCTTTAGTCAAGATTGCCTATGGTATTTTAGAAGAAAGCAAACACGCTGCTGAACCAAGTCGCTTAATTGAAGGTACTCGTGCGTTAGGAATTTACGACGCCAAAGCTGCGACAGCAACAGGAACTGCGTATCGCATCGCGCCACCACAACAACTAGGGCGTGTTTTCTTATGGGATATGTTTAACCCTTGGGGTTGGTTTATGGAGTTGAGTTCTACTCACCCCCTCACCGGAAAACGCATCCGCGCTTTGAGTAACTATGCTGAACAATTAGGATTAGAAACAGAGTTTGATCTCAGTCGTGTTATTGCTGAAGGCAAAAGTCTTGATAAGAAAAAGCTGTATGGTAACTTTGCGTTAGATGTATTGCTTTATGCTGCGCAAGCGATCGGAATTTTTGGTGGTCTAATTGTTGGTTTGTTCTTAGTTTCAGCCGAAGTTGCGAGTGGAACAGTTATCCTTGCAACAGTTTTAATTGGTTTTGGCATAGGAACTTTAATCAAAGCTGCGGTGATGTTCCCCAATTTTCAATTTACTGCAAGTTCTGATGTTCTCACCCTAATGTCCGATCCTTACGCCAGCCCCTTGCGCGGTAAACCGATCAGACTCCAAGGTGAATTAATCGGGCGTGGTGATGCTGGCTATCAGTTTGGTTCTGATTTGAAGCTACAAGCTCGTACAGGTATGATCTATCTACGCTATGCTTCGCGTTTTGGTTCTTTGGGAAACTTCTTTTTTGGTATGAACCGCGTCAAAAACTTAATTGGTTCTTCGGTTAGTACTGTTGGTTGGTTTCGTCGTGGTGTGATGCCGTGGCTAGATTTAGCGCAGCTACGTACTGATGCAGGTACTGTTGTTAACAGCTATCACCGCTTTTGGTTATATTTTACAGGCACTGGTGCAATTATTTTAGGTGTGTTGGTATTACCAATGCTTACTTAACTTAACCACAAGCTGCGATCGCGCTATTTCTGTATTGTCGGTGAAGTTATTGGTAAATGCATCTTATTATCGCGATCGCTAGCAAACCCTAGGTATCCTAAAAACAGTATTAATCCGAATAAACCAACAAATAATTCGATACGGAGAAGTATAGTAGTACTGTGTAAAAGTTTGTGCATTAGAGTTTTTTAAGAACTTAATATAACCTTTTCTTTCAAAAGTTAAAGCATATCACGCAATTTTGCTACCATTTCTGTCCGCGCAGAAACTTCCAATTTCCGAAACATACGCTTTAAGGCTTGTTTGACAGAATTCTGAGTAATCCATAACTCTGCGCCAATCTCTGCATTAGTTAATCCTTTAGCAACAAGATTAGCGATTTGAACTTCTCTAGCACTCAGGCGTTTAAATAGTGGATTTGGAACAACTGAAGGGTGTCGCAATTGGGCAAGGCGTGCAGACAAATGCATACAAACCGCGCCGAAACTAGCTAAATCAAGTTGGCTAAATGCAGGTGCATTACCAATACGAGCAAAGTTCACTGTACCGATTAATTGACCTTGCCCAACGATTGGTCCAGTCATGATATGCTCATGGTCGTATGTAGCACAGCACCTTTTGTACAATTCGCTCTGTTTCCAAGCGCCTTTTGGCAAAACTAACTCTTCATGGGCTGGAGCATGATACTGCACAACATATCGCAGAACTGGATCAACAGATTTACCTATTTGTTGATATTGCTCAACAAAAGCCTCTGAAACTCCCTTGACATCAACGCTGGCTAAGCTATTTTCCGTGTCTAAAAGATAAATTCCCCAACGTTGCACCCCAAAGTATCCGCTGATGCTATCCATGAACCTGAATCGTAATGCCTGTTGGGTAGGTGCAGAGGCGATCGCCTGAAATAAAGGGTGAAGAGAATAAACCATGTATTGAGGTACCCACTTGAGGACTATGCGAGTGTAAAAACTCTGCCTACAATCGTTCCACAGCCATAAATTTCGAGCAACTGTAAACTATGACTCAACTACAAATTGGCTTTCTAATTTATCCGGATGTTATTCAACTTGACGTAATGGGAGCTTATCAGGTTCTAGCATTTCCATCGAACACACAACTGCATTTGATCTGGAAAAACCTAACTCCGATCGTCAGTAACGAAGGTTTAACTCTTACTCCAACTGTAACATTTGCCGATTGCCCACCTCTAGACGTGATTTGCGTTCCTGGTGGGGGTATTGGGCAAGTCGCAGTTACGAAAGACGCTGAAATCTTAAGCTTCCTGCAACAACAATCTACATCTGTTCAATACCTAACTAGTGTATGTACAGGCTCAATGATCTTGGCTGCTGCTGGTTTACTGCAAGGCTACAAAGCAACTTGTCACTGGGCATTTCGAGATCAATTGGCAATGCTAGGAGTTGAAGTTATACCCCAACGAGTTGTGATTGATCGCAATCGTGTCACAGGGGCTGGCGTCACATCTGGAATTGATTTTGGCTTAACCCTACTGAAATTGCTATGTGGCGAGGAGGTAGCAAAAATGGCTCAATTGATGATGGAATATACACCTAAACCACCCTTCAATGCCGGTACACCTGCAACAGCAGGTAAGGAAATTGTGCAACCATTGTTGCAGTTTGGTAAGCCGCTTCTCGATGCATTTTTAGCGCAAACACAAGAAATAGCGGCTCAATTGAAAGAGGAAACCCGATTTTGCTAGATTTCCTGCATGAATCGCACTCTTCCTACGACTGAAGTCAGGGCTATTCAAACGAAGTGTGCCTTCGTACACTCAAACAAGGCTTTATTAGGAGTCCACGGAGGTGGACTTTGTTTATGTAGTAGGGAATTTATTCGCACTCTTATTGATGCTATCTCGAAGTAGCATTGCACAATTATTTTTATCTCTACAAATACCGCATATTGACTCTAATCGTTGTATCTCCCTCAACACTAAAACTAGCATTGTTAAACTTGGGGGCACCAATTTTTACTGGGGGATTGTTAGAAATTGCAAAACCTTCTCTAGGAATACCTAAGAAGTTTGTATTTAGTTTTTGGTCATTATTTTCATCATGAAATATAGTTACCGCATACGTTCCAGCCTGTAATCCATGAAATTCTGCTACAACTGAAGAGCCTTGCGCATTCGTGCAACCACTTTGAATCACACCAGCATCACTCTGCGGGAAACCTTTGTCTTTATCGTAAAGTCTAAAACAAACTTGACCTCTAGGACGGGCAATTCTATCTACAACTACGGTTAATTTGTTACTCGGTTGGGCTAAGGCTGTACTTGCAATCAAACTTGTAGCAGTCGCGATCGCCAAGCCGAAAAGCAATACTCTTACCATAAAATATATTTACTTAAAACTAAACTGCGTCCTCAGAAGACTGGATTTTAGCTAATCTGGCTTTAGCTTGTTGCCATAAATTTTCTAATTCTTCCAGCGTATACTCAGACAAAGGACGCTGTGCAAAAGTTTCCATTTGGATGATGCGTTGGACAAATCTTTGATTCGTTCCTTGCAATGCTGCGTCGGGATCGAGTTGATACCATCGCGCTAGGTTGATAATTACAAATAGCAAGTCACCAAGTTCTGCTTGTTGTTCTTCTAATGGTTTGTGAGCGATCGCTTCTTGAAATTCGGCAAGTTCTTCGTGATATTTTGCCCACACGCCCTCGATATTTTCCCACTCAAATCCCGCCGCCGCCGCTTTTTGAGAAATTTTCATTCCGGCTAACAGTGGTGGTAGCGATCGCGTATATCGACTTAGTTTACTGCTTAATCTTTGCGCATCTGTTAGGGATGTGCCTTTTTCTGCTGCTTTGATTTGTTCCCAATTTTGTCGCACTTCATCGACATTTTGGACACTAACATCTCCAAACACATGAGGATGGCGGCGAATCAGTTTTTGAGTAATTCCTTGGGCAATCTCTTTAAGGCTAAAATGACCAACTTCTGAGGCAATTTGTGCTTGCAAAACAACTTGTAATAATAAATCCCCTAGTTCTTCAGCGATCGCGGTTTGGTCGTGAGTGCGAATCGCATCTACGACTTCGTAGGCTTCCTCAATCACATAAGGAATCAAAGTTTCCGGCGTTTGTGCTAGATCCCACGGACAACCACCATCAGGCGATCGCAGTTTTGCCACAACATCAATAAGTTCTTGGATTGCTACCAAAGTTTCGTGAGTAGCTTGCGGTTGATTTGAGTTTTGAGGGTGAGTCATCCGAAAATGCTATTTCCGACGTTTGAGTTGTGTTGAGCTGACTTTACGTTTCTTCATTTTGGCACGATTCTGTTGTATCCGCTTGTAGGCAGAACTACTCCAATCGCTTAAAGAATGACTCATTGCTCCTAATTCGAGTCCGCCAAACAAGCAAATCCATTCTGCTGTGTTTTGTAGAAGCGATCGCCTACTTGCTGTAACCAACTGTTGCCAAGTTAATTCCACTCCCCAAATTAAGTGCGCCACTCCCAAGACGAAAATCCCTGTGAGAGCAAGCCATACACTTAAATACAATACTCGCAGAGTTGTTCCAATAAACAGCCCATGCGAAAAAATAGAGCGATGTCTTAGTACTTTCTGGTAAGGCAGCCAAATCCACCGTAAGTAACCCCAACGCTGGTACTGTCTAGAGTACAGATCCAAATCTGGACCAAACATTAAGCCACTAAAAAGATAGGCTCCAGCCATAATTAAGGTTAAGTTACCACTCTGAGTATGGAAAAAAGTCAGACCAGTAATTAAGGGCAAGCCCCATAAAGTAATGCGATCGTGCGTTCTACCAGAGGGCATTGAGTTTAGTTAATACGTTCAGCAAAATATTTTGCAAAAATACTAGCTTTTTTAGCAATGATTTGCTACTATTAATACTTGCGTACAAAACGGGCGGTTAGCTCAGTTGGTAGAGCGCTGCCTTACAAGCAGGATGTCACTGGTTCGAGTCCAGTACCGCCCATTGTTTTATTGCATGACATTTTGATTTTACTTTTTAGTCAGGTTGATAATTGTGCCTAGAACTGAGCAGTTGGACAACTTCAGTCTTTCTAGTGCCTTCTTTAATGCTGATTTTTTTGTCTTTGCTAACCCTACAACCAAAATGCTGGTGTCAGTTTGGGCAGCAACAATGCTACTGTCTGCAAATTTCAATAATGGTGGTGTGTCATATATGACAAAATCAAATGCAGAGTATAAATCTTTGGCTAAAATCTGCATTTTCTGCGAAGTCAGTAGACTGATAGGATTGGGTGGAACCTGTCCAGCTGTCAAAACAAAAAAGTCATCTTCTAAAGGTGATTTGACTGTTCTTAATTCTGCATCTGCTGAGTTGTAACCTTCAAATGTTGTTAAAATATTAGATGATCGCTGAATCACATCTTGAAAATTTAATTCTTCAGCAATGATATTACTTAAACCCTTTGTATTTGGTAAGCCCAAAAGCATATGAATTTTAGGACAACGCAAGTCTGCATCTACTAATAAGACGCGTTGACCCATTGCCGCGATTGTTTGGGCTAGATGCACAGCAATAGTAGAACGACCATCTCCAGAAGTTGGTGAGATAATTGAAAGCGATCGCACAGGTGTATCAAAGCTGAGGAAGCGGATGTTCGTGTACAAAGAGTGTAATGATTCTTGATAAGCCTCGTTATATCGTTGTATAGGAATTTCACCTAATAGTGGAAGGTTAGCGATCGCTTTAACTTCATCACTTGTATAAAAGACATTTTTTAACTTATCTACCAGTAACGCAGCCGCAATTCCTAAAATTAAACCGAGACCTGTTCCTAAAATCAGAACTTGTTTCACACTCACTGTAGAAGATTTAGGTTCAGTTGGAGGAGTCAGTAATTGCCAAGGACTCTGCTTTTGTGCAGCATCAATTTGCAGTGCTTCGCGCTTAGTCAAAAATTGGTTGAGGTTATCAACTGCAATTTTGAGTTGTCGTTCTAAATCATCATTTTGACGCACAAGTACAGGAAATCGTTGAAACTGTTGTCTTAAAGATTGTTCTGCTTGTGTCAATGCTAGACTTTGTGCCTTTAATGCTTGTATTTGGTTGGCAGTATCAAAGAATTGCTGAGTTTGCTGCTGACGTAATGAATTGGGAGATGCTAAAGTTTTTGACTCGAAGACATTATTAGGAACTGTATTTAATAATACTCGTTGCCCTTCTTGCTCAATTAAAGGCAGTAAATTTTGTTTTTGATCGCGTAGTACTTGAATTTGAGGACTATCATCATGATATTTTGATGACTCTACTGCAATTTGACTTTCTAATTCTTGTAGTTGGTTTAATAGCTTTTGGTAGCGGGGAGCCTCACTTAAAGCTGAAGCAGTTTTAGCTTCTTCAGGTTGCAGTTGCAACTGATTTTGCAAAGTACTGTGGAGTGATTGAAATTTTGCTAACTGTGTTTGTGTTTCCAATCGCTGCTGAACAATTCCGTGTAGCTGATCGGCAAGTTGCTTACCTTGGTTTGCAGGATCGATAAGATTGTACTGTTGACGAAATGTTTGTATTTGTTCTTGTAGACTTTCGACTTGCTGTTGTAGTTGCGGTAACTGCTGTTCTACAAATTGAATACCTTGGCGAACATCTGCTTGACGCTCTTCTAAGCTGTATGCTACGTATGCTTGTGACACAATGTCCAAAACTAGAGAAACTTTTTTAGGGTTTAGAGCTTGATAACTAACCTCTAAAACATTCGTTCCTGTAACCAAATTGAACTTAAGTTTTGGTACGCCATGATTTGGATATCTTGCTTCAATATCTTTAACGATAGGAAGCATGATTTTAGGACTTTGCAAAATTCTAAGCTGAGTTTCATTCACACCTCCAGAATGCCTGTCTACTTCTTTATTTAAAAGCGATGGCGTTAACTTGTTTTCTACAGTTTCTGGTGTAATCAAAAGCTCAAACTTAGCTTGATAAGTTGGTGTACTTGAGAAAGCAAAAGCAAAAGCAGCAGATGCGATCGCCGTTGTTATACCAGCAACGATCATACCTCTTCTACGTAAAGCTCCAAACAACTGACCAAGATCTAAGCCACCTTCATCTCCCTCCTCTAACTGAGTTGTATACACTACAGGTAAAGAGTGAATTGACTTGCCATTTTTCTCTGGTAATAACTTGGGAAAGTAGCTTCTAGCCTTCATTTATATTCCTATGTTCTTATAGATTTATTCGTATTGCCGTAAAAACAACGAGCTAACTTAAGTATTTTGAAGTAAAGTGTATGAAATAATAAATTCGGATTGTATTTTAAAATAAAAGTTCGCTACTTCAAAAAAACTATTAATTATCTATTGATAGAACTGTTCATCTCTATGACCAAACTTAAAATATGTAAAAATAACGATAGCATTTCCTCAAGCATAAATTATAAAATTGACTTTCATGTAAACTTTATAGACTGCTTCTAATGTGTAAAGCTTAAATGAAAATCATCAAGGAGAGTAGCATATAATTTTCTTTTGCTTATGATAGCTACAGAATAAATGAACTCTAATTCTCTATATTGTTTAAATAGCTATTTGCAATAAACTATCTAGTGTCACAAGTATGTGCGTATAGTATTTAATTGCTAAGTTCAACTATTAAACACTTCAATTTTAAATTTGAATATTAATCCAATTACTTATTAAGGTACTAGTAGTGTTTTCAATAAATCCAACTTCAAAAAAACTGTATTACAAATTTGCAAAGAGCAATAAGTACTCTAAAAAATAAGTTTAAGTATTTATCTAGACTTATGTTTAAGGTTCAATTTATCAATTTTATATCTACTATTACTCACCATTCTGACCAAGAGTATTTGTTTAGAAAACTTATTTTTAGACATAGTTATACACAGCAAGAGCTAATGAATACTCAATTAGTGTAACTTTAACTTATGTGTTGAAAAATGAAATGAGCAATATTGTTTATGTTAGTAAAAGCATAAAGCTATAAAGAAAAACTATAATTTACTATAATAATTTAATCCAACTATTTTCAAATTATTACTCAAGTTGATTTGCCACGTATCGCAATACAACAGAAAGAAAATTGCATTTAGCTATTAAAGTTTTTTTACTGATGAATAGTCTAATGTAGTTAATCTACTTCTTGTTGAAAAAAACTACCACAAAAAAATAACCTTAAATAGTTTCCCTTTATAACTAAATTTTAATAAGATTGTAACTCTATAAATGCAGAGATGCATAGAAAGATAGAACATTTACTGCCAGGAAAAATACTTTCATATACATATATAGAAAGACTGTTTTATTTTAAAGATACATGCAGATGTTGTTTTTGTAAAAGATATTTTGCATAAAAAAACTATCTTTGTTGTTCATAACAAAGTACTTGCACTCTTTTGGTAAAAAGAGCATAGGGCATGAACGATCGCAAGTCGAAAAGATAGATTTTTATTTTGGGAACACCTATTTTTACTGTGTTAAAAGCTATGTGCTTACTTGTCTATCTTTAAATAAAAACTAATACTGATATTTCAAAATTTAATTCTTTAAACAACGTCGCTTAACAAGTCACAAACATATGTATTTATCAATGATAATAGATACTTGTCATAATAAGCAACTTATTAATTTTTTGTTATTTATATTCAAGGTAAGCCATTAAATCTTCTTCACTCAATTTTTAAAGAATAAAACTATAATATTTGACCTCTGATCCTTAGGAATAAACAAACTGAAGAGAAAACCAAAGTACCAATAGAATAAACATCACTCTATAGATATATTTTTTTTGTAAATGATTCGTTTTTTAATTGCCTTAACTAGGAAATAACATTTAAAATTTTGAACATAAACAATGCATTAATCGTACTGATTTGTGCAATGTTCTAAACTTCGATTTACAAAAATAGATTCATTTTACCAATCTTTAAGAGTTGTCTGCCTTGCAAGACTCTTAGATTTCAGTATTAATTCACAATTACTTACTTTTTCAAATTCATATTATTTGTTGCTTGTTTTACTTTTTAAAAGTACTTCTACAAATTAAATATGCTTAGCTTTTGTAAGTAGAAAATTTCAAAAAATACTTTATTAGGACTAAAACATGACTTTAGCTTTAGAAACAATAAAAACAAATAAGTATTATTCACAAACTATTAAGTCAATTAAGTCATTGGTGAATGTAATTAATGTGCCCATTACTGCTCTTCCTTTAAGAGAACAGATAGAGATAATTCTTGATTGGGCTAATCACTTTGAAAGTAAAACTGTTTGTGTAGCAAATGTACATATGCTAATGGAAGCTCACAATCAACCTGCTTTTGCTACCGTTTTGAGAAATGCAGATATGGTGACACCTGATGGTATGCCCTTGGTTTGGATAATGAAATTAATGGGGGCATACTGGCAAGATCGAGTAGCTGGGATGGATATTCTTTTATCTTTGTGTCAGTTAGCTCCACAAAGAAATACTAGTCTTTTCTTTCTAGGTTCCACAACGGAAACATTAGAAAAGATGAAAGAAGAAATAAGTGATAAGTTTCCTGACTTGCAAATTGCTGGCAAGGAGTCATTACCTTTTAGACCACTTACAGAAGAAGAGGATAGGGCAATTATTCAAAAGATTAATAGTAGTGGTGCTGGAGTGGTTCTAGTATCCTTAGGATGTCCAAAGCAAGAGTACTGGATAGACCAACATAAAGGAAAAATTCATGCTGTCATGATTGGGTTAGGAGGAGCATTTCCCGTATTTGCTGGAATTCATAAAAGAGCACCTTTTTGGATGAGAAATCTGGGGTTAGAATGGTTGTATCGCCTGATTCAGGAACCTCGTAGACTGTGGTATCGCTACTTGACAACTATTCCACCTTTTCTATTTTTAGCTTTAGTACAGTTAATAATGTCAAGGCTGAGTATTTGGCAAAGAACAGCAAATTTATGGAGTCAATTTGTAAATAAAACTGCCACAAATAAAGTGTAGGCGATCGCTCAGTGTAAAAATATAAACTTCATGCAATATCTGTTTGAGTAGGACTTTGCGAGCGCAAGTCTACGCAGTCAAGCGTACTGAGCAAGGTTTACTTCTTGGTTATAAGTAGAACATATATTGAGATGGTTCTTGAGTTGAGTTCGATTACTGCTTAAAATGATAAGCATTTCACATATAAGCAGTAGACGCTCTCTTGTCCTGGAGGAATCATGAGCCATCGCCCTATCATTCTTGGTATTGTCGGAGACAGTGCTGCTGGTAAAACTACATTAACTAAGGGAATTGCTCAGGTACTTGGACCAGAGAATGTTACAGTTATCTGCACAGATGACTACCATCGCTATGATCGCCGTCAGCGGGCTGAGATAGGTATTACAGCCTTACACCCCGACTGTAACTATCTCGATATTATGCAGCAACACCTGTCCTTGTTACGCACAGGACAACCTATTCTCAAACCAATCTATAGTCACAAAACCGGTACTTTTGAGCCACCACACTATATCAACCCTAGTAAATTTGTCATCGTCGAAGGCTTACTTGGCTATTCAACTCGCGGTGCGAGAGACTCATTTGACGTCAAAGTTTATCTTGCACCACCAGAGTCACTGCGCGCACAGTGGAAAATTAAGCGCGATACGCAAAAACGAGGCTATACAGCAGATCAAGTCAAAGCAGAACTAGAAAAGCGCGAACCTGATTCTGAACAGTTTATCCGTCCTCAGCGCCAATGGGCAGATGTTGTTGTCAGTTTTTATCCTCCTGGCGATGAACCGAATCAAGGTAACGGTCACTTAAATGTACGCTTAGTATTGCGTCCAACGATCCCACATCCAGATTTTACGCAAATTTTGAACATTATCAGCACTCATCCTCATCCAGCAGTGCGCTTAGATTTGGATCGAGATATGAACAAGCCTGTAGATGTTTTGGAAGTTGATGGTCATGCAACGTCGGAGCAAGTAGATGATTTAGAAAAGATTATCTGTAATGATATGCCACCTCATCTCTCACATTTTTGCAGTCGCGAAAGCAATCCTGAGTTAGGTAAGGTTGCTGGTACTACTGGAGAAACACTTCAAAGCTATCCTCTTGCTATAACCCAACTTTTGATTACATACCATATGCTCAAAGCCACACAAATTTATCAACAAGTTCTTGTTTAAACTTGCAACAGTAAATCCACCAGCGTAAACTTAGTCTGTCTAACAGCAAATTCTGCATGTAGCAAGTTTAAGTCATATACAATCGTGCAATTCCTTCTTTGATGACTTCAACAAGTTGCTCTTGTCGGAGACTAATATGGGCAGACATACAGTTTACAATTGTGACGGTAATGTGCTTTTTCCATAGAAATAAGACGCAAATAATATGCGCGGGCATTGATAGCTTCTAAGGAGTGTAACAGTTCTGCATTTTGCGACAACATGGCAATCTGCTCGTGAAAGCGTTCATCACATTGAGCGCACTCTAGTGGTGATAACTTGTTAAATTTTCGTGCTGCTGTCTGCCAAAACGTCACTAGCTTGTCTACTTCAGCATTAGTAGCTCATTCTGTAGCTAACTTCGCACTCATCATCTCTAAGCCACAGCGCACCTCATATAAATCAAAAATCATTTTGGTATCAAGTGTTCGACAAGAAAAGCCGCGTCGCGGTACAAAATCTAACAATCCTTCTGCCCCAAGGAGAAATTGTCAATGGTTGCGTACGCTGTCCTTACCACGGTTGGTCATTTGATCGCCAAGGAACTTGTGTTGCAGTTCCTCAACTTAAACCCGAACAAAGCATTCCTCCTAGCTATCAAGTGCGATTATACAAGTGTGCTGAACGTTATGGCTATGTATGGGCATGCTTGCGTAATGAACCACTGCTACCTATTCCCTGTATTCCTGAAGCAGATGATGCTACGATGCAGCTCATTCCCCAGTTCTATGAACCTTGGCAGTGCAGCGGACTGCGTTTGATGGAAAACTCCTTTGACAATGCTCACTTTAGCTTTGTTCATGCAAATTCATTTGGCGATCAACAACAACCAGAACCAGTTTCCTCGGAAATAAGTTCCCTAGAGTATGGTTTACAAGTTCGGGCAACAATTCCTGTAGTTAATCCACCTATGCAGCGCAAAAATCTCAGTATCGAAGATGAAGTCACAGTGCGTTATGTAGTTTCAACTTGGTATATGCCTTTCAGTCGCACATTGAAAGTTACTTACCCCAACGGCTTGATACATCTGATTTTTACTGCTGCGACTCCAGTGAGCGATCGCACTTCTCAAATTATCCAATTTTGTATTCGTAATGATATCGAAGCAGATGCTCAAGCAGTTGCTCTTGTCGCGTTTGATCGACAAGTGACACAGGAAGACAAAGCAGTACTAGAAACTACAGATTATGACACACCATTATATATCAATGCCGAGCAGCGTATGCCTTCAGATCGACCAGGGATCATCATGCGACGCGAGCTAGCAGCGTTACTCAAAGCCCATGGCGAAGTAGAACAACGCTTAGAAATGCTGGTGTGATAAAGCTTTTCTATTTGAGTTACAAATATCCGGTTAGTGCATCAAGGCTGGTAATTGGTCATTGGTATTACGAATGACAAAATCATGTCTGTTTTCATTCACAATGTCTTGATTTCTGATGGAGACTCGACAGCCTCGGCTTCTGTGGAGTTGAAAGGCGATCGCATTTACCAAGTCTATTCTCCAATTGATGCAACGGTTGATACTTTCATTGATGGACGTGATAAACTACTTCTACCAGGATTTGTCAATGCTCACACGCATTCTTCTCAGGTGTGGCAATGCGGTTTAATTCTGCAACGACCTTTAGAAGTGTGGCTAGCAGATGTAGATGTAGCCGCGCTTTATCAAGAATTACGCGATCGCACTCGTCATACTGATCTACCCCAATTTCGTACGCTCAATTCAATCGAAGCACATTATCGACAGATGTTGCTTTAGAACAAGTCCTCAGTCAGAATTTTAGGATCGACAGGTTGTGTCAAACAGCGATCGTAAATTTGTCGATAGTAAGGTAAGAAAGTTTGCACAGTTGCTTCCGATTCTTGCATTGCAGGCAATATTTGATCATGCACTTTGCAAATTGCTTCAATCAGGGCTTGCTCGTCAACTTGAGTGAGTTTACCACCGCGCATCACTTCCATACCATCAACAACAACTAAATCGACAGCAGCACCCGTTTGAGCATAAACGAGTTGCCGTAGAGGATGATTCAGTGGTACAAATGATAACTCGTTAAGTCGGTATCCAACAAAGTCAGCCTGATAGCCAGGGGCAATTTTTCCTAATTGCTCACAGCCAAATGCCTTAGCACCCCCAATTGTAGCAAAGTCAAAAGCTTCCTCGGCAGATATCCACTGTTCCGGAGGCGTTGCAGGTGACTTGTTCAGTAAAACAGCAGCTTGCATAACACAAAGCATATTGAGGCTATCTCTCGACCCACAGCCATCACTTGCTAGAGCAATGTTCACTCCTGCTTGTTGAAAAGCACGAACAGGCATTTTACCACTACCCAGTTTGAGATTAGAAAGCGGGTTATAAACAACACTTGCTCCTGATTTAGCCAGCAATTCAATGTCATGTGGTGTTAGCCAAACACAATGTTGCAAAGCAAGGCGATCGCTCAAAATACCCAACTCAGCTAAATACTCAGTCATCGAACATTGGTAAAACAATTGCCCTGTAACTGCTTGTAAGCGTGTTTCGAGTAAATGTAGCATCATGGGAAGATTGTAGGTATTTGCCAATTCTCCAAGCTGAACTAGAAAAGTGCGACTACAACGCTGTGGTGCAGAAGGTGCAACAATGTAACCGACTCGATGTCGATTTGGATGATGTGTTTGTGCCAAGTGCTGTGCAAGAGTTAATAAGCGATCGCGATCGGGTATACCTTGACGCTCTAGTTGTTCACGCAGATGAACTGGCATTTCTTCATCAAAGAAAGGCACTGCACGATAAAACGGTAAATCATAAAGACTAACGCTAACTAATGCCCGCAATCCAATATCTTCATAAGCTTGGAAAACAGCATCAATACACTCCAACGAAAACTGAGGAGCATGATTAACATCATCTACAACAAACGTTGTCCCCGTGCGAATAGCTTCTATAGCACCAATCATCGTGCGTAGATAAACTTGCTCTGGCGTTAAGGGTGGCGGTGCAACTGGTGGACGGACAAAGTGCATCCATAGCTCAAGCGGTAGGTTATCAAACCGTCCTTTATGAAAATGTTCATGCGAATGAAAATGTCCATTGATTAAGCCAGGAGTGACCAATAGCCCTGTTGCATCAATTACCGTACAGTTTTGAGGAACAGATAAACTTGCAGCAACTGCGACAATTCTACCTTTCTCGGTCAAAATATCTGTATGAGGTTGTGGTAATGTATCACTTGCTGCTAGAACCAAAGCATTTTTGACGAGCAATTTATCAGTTCTTGGGGAAATACTCATTAGTTAAACGACAACTTCACGATTGAAACGTTCAATCCACGTTGGTAAGTTTTTACTAATTGTTTGCCAATCGAGTGGTACAAGCTTCTCAACTACAGCTTCTGTTGTGCTACCTAGTCTTTCGGCAATGAAACCTGAAATTTCCGCCCTGCTGTTTGTCGGCACAAAATAATAAGGTGCTGAAGCCATTTGCGTTTGCACCTCAGGGCTAATTGCCGCATCAATGTATGCAGCAGCAAGTTCGCGTTCCCTCGGATTCCTGACAATATGCATTGACGGGCTAATTAGTAATGCGCCTTCTTCAGGTACAACCCAATCAACTGGGGTTCCTGCGGCTGTAAGTGGAGCCATATTATTCAAATAATGCGGGGCGATATCAATTTCTCCTTGCTGAAACAAAACCGAGAGCGCACCAGGATTAGACGCAACCGCAGCGACGTTTGGTAAGATTTCTCGAATTGCCTCAAAAGCTGGTTCAATATTATTTTCCCCACCACCGCGCATTCTTGCAAGTTGCACCATAAAAGCAGTTCCCACCGTACTTTGCATACTAACAAGTCCAAGCCGACCTGCATATTCTGGTCTCCACAAGTCTTCCCATGAAGTAGGCGGTGTAGAAATCCGGTCAGTATTGTAACCGATACCGATCGCTTGCACGGCTACAGTAGGTCCCCATTCATCAGCTTTTGTTTGATACTGCGGTAACAAATCTTGAAAGTTTTCGCTCTCATCGGCAGGGAAGGGTTGTAATATTTGCTCAACTGGAGCATTACGAAATGGTCCTTCATCTAAGAGTGTTACATCGTATGGAGGATTATTAGCTGATGCTGTGAGTTGTGCTACTTGGTCAATTGCCAATTGTGGTACTAAATTAATTGTTGTTCCGGTTTTCTGGGCAAAGTAAGGCACTAAAATTGTTCGATGTGCTTCCTCCCAACTTCCTGTAAATGTTGCCGCAACGAGTCTATTACCACCTGTCTGTGTTGCTTGGTTTCCACCACAACCTTTAAGTAATAAGCTTGTTCCCGCAAATAGTCCAGCACCTAATAAGGCACGACGAGACATCCTCATTAAAGAATCAGACATAAGTTCGCAGCTATTAACTGTAATAAAAGTAAGATTGAAGATACAGCTTAGCGGTTTCTAAGTTAGTAAAATTTACGACAGTATCGATGTTATTTCATGTGCTGTCCAAAACCGATTTGCTATAGCCTCAGATGCGATCATTACTTAATTAGCATTAATATAGAGAACCTAGAACTTTTAATGAATCATGCTTTCTTCTTGTCACTGCAAAAGAAGCTACACATATGTATCAACCTTAAAATGGAACGGTATTAGTTTGAGCATTGCTAGTTAATTTATGTGTAAATTGATGCATTTTAGAATATAGCTTTAAATATTGATTAGCTGCATTTGCTTTTGAAAATCGGTCATCTCTGTTTTTATTGGTATGAGGTTGATTTAGTGCTTGGGTAATAGCTTGAGACAGATTTTTGACTGGGTTATCCTGTAAATTAAAATAAATGCAAGCTTCAGAACCCACTTCTTCAAAGATGGGAATAGCTGAACAAACGACTCGACAAGAAAGATACAAAGCTTCTGCTAAAGGAATACAAAAACCTTCTGTTGAAGAAGGAATGATAAACAATTGGCAATTTTGATATAACCAGCACAACTCGCTATCACTAATTGCCGATACCATCAATACTTGTTCTTCTAAGGACAATTGAGAGATTAATTGCGAAAGATTATCTGTTTCGGGTCCTGAACTACCTACAATCACAAGCTTAGTAGAAGATGGTAGTTTATTTTGTTGTAGCAATAGGGCAAAAGATTGAATGAGTAAATCTAAATTTTTGTTTTTTCTATGTTGACCAATAGTTAATAAAAATGGGTTATATAACTTGTGTTTTAGTTCTAATAATGGTTGAGGAGTAATTTCACTAAAATCGACATAATTATAAATTACACAAGTTATTTTCTTAGGGTCTATATTTGGGAAAAAGTGATTTAGGCTTGCTAATGTTGTTTGAGAAACACACGTCAATCCGTCACTTTGGTGAATACATTGTTGTAGAAAAAGGCGATTGAACAAAGCTTGGTAGCCAAAATTTTCTGGGTATTCATAAGGATAAAGGTCGTGAATAGTAGCAACAACAGGACAACGAAAGAGCGATCGTAAAAATGGTAATGGAAAGGATAAATGCACATACGTAGGGCGAAGCTGCTGTACTAGTCTGGGTAAACCGAACCAAAACCACAGATTTCTAGCAATTGAGTTATTTTGAATATTGATATCAACTAGCTTGATTTTATCTGAATTAAGATTAAAAGAAGACTCAAAATAATGCTTTTGCCATTTTCCAATGACTAAAGTGACTTGGCTTACTGTTTCAGTACTTGCCAAACACTGAGCAAGATTAATCGCATATCGACAAACTCCAGTTGGCTTTTCTGGTCGATGTAGTGCAGCAATTAAAATATGCATCTTGATTAATAAGTTTTTTAATTATTTAAATAGAACTGTAGTCAGCAATTGTCAGAAACTACTTTTTTAGATATCAGGCGATCGCCACAATTAGGTTGTTACTCAAAAGCGGCTTTTAATCGGCTTTCCTTGCTTTCTTGCCAGCGTAAACCCAAAAAACAAGCGATTGTGAGCATTTGTCCTGGCTCCTCCATTTGAGTTAAGATAAAACCAAGAACCGCAGTCGAAAGTAGCAAAAACTTGCAAAAATTGTCTACACAAATCCTCCGCCACACAATGGAACCAAGATATAAATAAGCACCTAAACCAATCAACCCTAAATCTCCCCAAATTCCCACCCATGTAAACATTGGGAAGTACAAGGTAGATTCTCGTGCTAGCCACCCAGATGGACTGAGTATAACTTGCCAAACCGCAGCAGATACAGGATGAACTGTCGCACCAAGTGGCAATAGTAGCGATGCATAATCATTCATAAACCATCCTCCTAAGCGGGTAACGGTGTGACCAGGACCTAGCCCAAAAAACCATTGCAACGGTGTTGTGTAGTAAGAAGGAATAATTCGCAATGCTGTACTCTTTAGTAAAGTTGCTTCTCCGTCTGAACCATAGAGATTGTCTTCGGCTCGGTAAGTCGTGAAGTTTCGATAGGGATCTAAAAATTCTACATCTGTGTAAACGAGCGCCCAGTAAAAAATAGCAATTATCAAAACGATAGGAACAAGATAATACAGGATTTTTAGAGGTTTTTTGACGTTTGTAAAAACGACTAGTAGCCAGCCGACAAATAGAGCTACAAATACTTGCTTTGAGTCAGAAATAAATGTTTGGTAAAAAGCACCGATAAATACAGCGATCCGGATCTGCAGAGGAACTGTTTTAAACTCATTCAAGAAGTATAAAGCGAAGTATAGAGAAACCGTAGCGGATATATAATTCCCTGCACTCCCTCCTTTTGAAGCAAAAACACCTGCGGTATTGTCTTCAATCAATTGACCTCCTTCTGCTCCAGGATAAAGTCCTATAGGTAGGAGAATAGACTGAGCAATTGCCAGGAGCAAGTTAAATAGACAGAATCCTGCTATCCAATTTCTAAATCTCTTGAGCTTTTCACCTGATAATGGAGTTGCCATTATAGCTATTAAAAGCAGGAATGGTTCTGCTTGTAACATATATTGCAGAAAGACATTTAGAACTCCTGCCTGATTAATAAGAGCACTTGCAATTGTGCACGCCAGTAGAACTCCTAAACCAAAAATTAGTTCCCAAGTGATCGCAACTTGCTTTCGATCTTTAACTCGCGTCGTCAATAGAGCAATACCTACAACAACCGGAAGAACGACAAAATGAACAAAGTTGAGGGGTGAGGGAGCACCAAAGTAAGTTAAGAGACGAGGAAAAAAAGCAGTAGCAAATCCTATGAGAATTAGCGTGGAGCTTCTAATCGTTCCTTTCTTTTTTTGGATGGCTACATGCGAAATCATAAAAATGCTTAAAATTTAATCAAAAGTCTAGTTGATCAAGAAAAATTTAAATTATTGAAAGTAAGTGAACCGTTGAAGTTTAAAATTTCATGTTCTGGGATCGCCACCGAATTTGATTCTTTAAAGCTAAAGATGTTTTATTAAAATCTCTTAACGAATACTTAAGAAGACAGTGATTTGTCAGTTAAACAAGTTGGCATCACACTATCTATATCTTTGTAGACATGGGCTAGAAACTTGCCCTTTGCTTCCCAACTATAATAATTTTTGACTTTCTGTTGTCCTGCTTGTCCCATTTGTAAACGCAAGTTCTTGTCTTTAGCAAGCCTAACCATAGCTTGTGCGAGATCGTTAACAGCCTGTTCTGGACTATGTGCCGGAACTTTAATGCCAATTTCCGATGTGACCAATTGTGACGGTCCACCCAAATCCAGACAAAGAATAGGTCTACCAGACGCCATTGCCTCCAGAGGAACCCATCCTCCTGAATCATGCAGGCTAGGATGTACTAAAATAGAACATTGCCCTAACTTGAGCAAAACTTCCTCACGTGGCAACAGTCCGAAAAACTTCACTTGCTCGGCAATCCCCAAATTTTTGGAGAGTGCTTGCAATCGTCCTAACTCAGGTCCTTCACCTAAAATCCAGTACTCAGCATCGGGGAGATTTGCCTGAGCAAATGCCCGCAGTCCTAAATGAATTCCTTTCCAGTGGAGTAGACGAGCGATGTTGATAAATCGAACTGAAGAACCTGTTGGGGGTGGGCACTGACTAAGTTGTTCGATCTCTAGTTGTGACATTCCTGATTCAGACAATCGCTCGACATGGGATGCTCCCAACTTGCGTAGTTGTTTCGCGGTATCTTCAGTAGTCGCATATGCGATCGCACTTCGTTGAGCCGTCAGATGAGTAAACGGATCTAGTTCTCCAATTGCTCGCCATGCCCAACGTAACGACTCATAGAGCTTATTTTTCCTATTAAAATCAGTCCAAAATGACAACGGAGCCGACTCACCACCTCCTACCGGACCCCAGATAAATGGAATTGGTAGAAGAGATAGGAAACTAGGAGAGGAGTAGCGCACAAAAGTGACATGGTGGACGATATCGAAGCCAATCTCTTTGTGAAGTTTCCGTCCGACAAAATATGCTTGGATTTGCCAGAGGTAGTAGTGAAGTTGCATAGCACCAGATTGTCCCCAACGCAAACTATCTTGCCAAAAGGGAAGTGTGAAATAGACAAAATGCAGATTAGGTACTGGATTAGCTGCTAATTCAGCTTCAATTGCATCCTTACTTTCGTCGGTTCTAGTCAATACCCAAACTTCATGATGTTTAGCGACTTCCCGCGCCACATTCCAACCAACACCTCTTTCTGATCCTCTACCTGGTTCACATGAATAAGCGGATATGAGTACCTTCATGACTTTGCCTCGTCTTTACAACCCTTCTGAAAAAGATTCTTGTGATGCTAAAGGTTTAACTTGATAAACTGCTTCATGCATATTGCGTTTGATTCGCTCTATCACTTCTAAAAAAGCATGGATTTCACAATCGAGATCTTGCCCATAAAAGACTTCTTTAGACCGTTCGCTGTAACGCTGGCGATTTTCAGGATCAGCCATCTCCAGCATGGCGTTTGCTAAAGCATCAACATTGCCACAGGGATAAACGAGTCCGTTGTAGCGATGCCGAACAGTATCGCTGTATCCCCAATTACCACAACGATCGCTCAAAATGGGTGGACAACCGGATACCATTGCTTCTGAAACAACAAGAGGATGGGGATCGATCCAGGAGGTTACGACAAAAGCATCTATTGCTGCATAGTAAAGTGGAATTTTTGCTTGATTGACGAAGCCAAGATTGCGAACTCCATTTAGTTTGGCAAGACGTTTGTTAATTTCAGGTTCTAAGTCGCCTCCACCAATCATGACTCCTTTAATTCGCGCATCGCGTTGATGAGCTTTGGCGATCGCCTCAATGAATTCAAAAGGATTTTTGCGATCAATATATTTACCTGCAAAACCATAGATAATCGCATCCTCGTCTGTTGCTAGTTCCTTACGAATTTGGCGAATTTCATCTTGATTTTGAGCAATAGACCGCTCAAATCTTTCGCCATCTACTGGGTGACAACCGCGCATAATTTTCTCATCTGGAATACCGTAATGACGCAAATGAATTTCATTGTGATCGCCACAAGAGAGCCAGTAATCTGCTAAGTTAAGCATCCACGGATAAAGAATAGCCATAGCTATGCGACGCGATCGACTGTAGCGACCGTCTGACATGATAGTGGCATCATTTTGCATGATCAGAGGAATACCACGGAGTTTACATAATAGAGCCGTTAATCGATAGGAATAGTTGACAAAGCTCTGCATGAAAATGGCATCAAAGTTTTCTTTTGTCAGGCGACTCAATAATCCTGGACTAATCACGCTCTTTTTTTGCTGCGATGGAACTCTTCCAGAGAGATCTTTTAGATACTCATACTCATAACCGCTCAATAAATCAACGTCCCAAGGCTGGGAACTACTGCCTAGATCGCGATCGCCATTACCCTGATTTTCATCGGAAAGATAAAGAACCTTTATAGAAAGTCCAGGTTGTTCGCTCAGCTTCTTCCAGAGTGGTCCATGATGCTGGGTAGGATGTGTAAAAACGACTCCCAAACGAAATTTATCATTCATAATTTGCTCCAAATTCTTGGATAATTAGTAGTAAATAATGTAAGTCTTTAACTTAGTTTAAAAATGTGTTAAAATAAAAACTAGCAATATAATTTCTAGAAAAATCTCAATTATAAATAGCTAATCCTTAAAAAGACAATTCATAAAATCATCAAGCACTAAATCCATCGCAAATCTCTCTTCCATAATCTGCCGGCTTTTTTGTTTCATGGATTCAATTAATGGTTTATTTTGAATTAATATATTGAGTTGAGAAAGTAATTCCTCTTGAGAATTACAGATATAGCCATTGACTTTATTTTGAATAATTTCAGGTGCACCTAAAGCGTGTTTAGTAGTTAGCACTGCGAGTCCAGCACAGGCGGCTTCTCCTACAACACTGGGGTAACTATCGCATTTCGTTGGCAAAACCAATATATCGTGTTCTTTAAATAGCTCAATATGCTTATCTTCACCGTATTGAATATTATTTAGTATCGTGACATTCTTAAAGTTGCCTGGATCGTGACTAGTTACCATTGTCATCTGTAAGTTTGGATTATGATGTTTCGCAAACCAATCGAGTAAGATATCACCCCCCTTTCGTTGGAAGTCACCACCTACAAACAAAATCTTGACAACAGCATCATTACGCTTAGGACTAGGAATAAACAAATCTAAATCAACTGAAAATGGTAACTTCCCTTTTCTGAGTTTGTTGTGTGGAACTCCATAATCTTGAGAAATTTCTTCTAATACAGCGTCAGTCAAACCAATAACATATTTTTGTGAATTAAGCACTTGTTTATGGATAAAAGTAAGCCACGATGGAGACATTTTCATTCCATAAATGGGTTCGTATAGTTTTCTAGTCCAGTCTGTAACAATACAACTACTCGCACTATTAATTGCTGGGTAAGCAAAAAGAGCCGGACTCACTCCATGGAAAAGAACACTTCTTCCTTCTTTATTTGCTTCACGAACTTTTTGCTGTAGTTCCAAAGAACTCAGAAACCGCCTGCCAATAGTTGTAGAATATTTCCAAAAAGAATCTGTGGATTTTTGGTTTGGAACAAAACGATATATTTTTAGATCCAGAAAACTTTCAAACAGTTTAACAAACCGCTTTTCAAAAGTTCGATTACCAAGATCTACAGGAAATGTAACTAATAAAAGCTTTTTTTTCATTTTTTATCAATACTTTAAACATAAAGACTAAATAAACTGTTATACATTAGATATTTATATAATTAAATTGTAATTACGCATTAGAATGACCTTTACCTCAGCAGATTTTTATAAACGCCAGTCATTTGTTCGGCAACTTTTTCCCATGTAAATGACTGAACTCTTGTAAATCCTTTTTCCTGCAACTGTTGATAGTAAATCGGATTGTTATGAAGGTGACAAACTGCATCTGCAATGGTTTGACTATTCTTTGGATCGACTAGAACACCAGCATCGTCCACTACTTCAGGCATTGCCGAGACATTTGAGGTAATAACTGGCGTTCCGCAAGCCATAGCTTCTAGAAGAGTTATGCCAAATCCTTCGTGAAAAGAAGGGGCAACAAGAACATCAGCTTCATTGTAAGCTTGAACTAAAGTAGGTTTATCGAGATATCCTAAATAATTGATAGAATCTTCAAGTTTGTGGGTTTGAATGAAGTGCTTATCTTCATCTGTAAAATCATCACTAACTTTCCAAAACTGGACTGATAAACCTCGCTGTTTAATAATATTGAGTGCTTTAAGAATTGCACTTAGATTTTTACGTGGATGATTACCGCCAACATTCAATAAACAAAATGTATCCGAGGGAATATTAAGCTGCTGACGAAAAGTTTGAGACTGTTTTTTGGGTAATGGCTGAAATATGGATTCTACTGCATTAGGAATAATATTGATTCGCTCTGGTTTGATGTTGAGAACTCGATTCATGTTGTTTGCTGTCTCCAAAGAAACAGCAATGATCGCATCAGCATATTCCATACTTCGTATAGAGTAATGTCCTAAGCGATCACTAATCATAGGAAATCTGACTGAACCCTGAAGGTTTTCGGGGTAGAGAATATTAATGAGATCGTGACAAGTCACTACGACTGGTTTACCTGTTTTTCTTAGCCAACGTACAATGTGAGCATCACTATGATCGATAATGTGAAAAATATCTGCAGATTCTTGCTGAACTTTCTTAGGAAACCGCCAAAACCGTTCATAAGTCTTTTGTGCTCTAACGACTAAAGATTTACTATGTCGATCAAAAGACTGAGGTGCTAGTTCAGTTATTTCCCAGTTAGGGCATACTGTTTTCAGCCCTGCAATCAGCCCATTAGCATAAACATCCATACTAAAATGGGGCATTGTCCGGACAAAAGCAATTTTCATAGAAATTTCTAAAAATAGATCAATACAACTGCTATAGCGAGAGGCAGGAGGTAGAAGGCAGCTATGCTGGAGGTGAAAACCTTGCTATCGCTAATGTTGAGATTTTAAAAACGTCCTAACCAACTCTTCGACTGCTATAAAACTAAAGGTATATAAGTATTTTGATTACAAAATTGGGTAATCCCTAAACACCAAACAAATACTTTGCTGACCATTTATGTTGCAACATTAAAGCTACAACTATCCAACTTAGTAAAAAAGTTGTCACAGAAATGATAAGCAGGGAGCTAATCGTAACCTGTTCAATAACTCCAAATAGAGAGAAGAACAGTTTAGCAAAATTCATCAAAATCGGATGGATTAAATAGATGCCGAAAGCACATAAACCTAAATTTGCAACTATCTGTTTATTCCCTTTTATGTACTGCGATACGGAAATTCCAAATAGAAATAAAGAGTGAGCAACAATCAGATCTCGTAAAGTTACGGGTAAAACAAGTCTTCCCATAATAGTAGTTATAAAAAATATAGCTACTAAAACTATGCTACTTTTTCTTGAAAAAAGCCATGAATCTCCCTTAATTAGAAAGATGCAGCGTAAGATAATTGCAGTTAAAAAATATGGCAAACACTTCAATACCCAAACAGCATAAACTAAAACAAGCCTAATAAGTGGATTTATATCAGTACTTGCTTGAATTGTATCGCCAGGAACAATAACCAATTCATAAACAATAATACTTAATATTGAAAATATAATTAGTTGTTTAGTCTTAAACGGTTGATTTAAAAAATACTTTATGAAAAAAATCAAAAAACTTCCTACGAATAGGAGTGGTAAAAAATACAAATGGAATGAAGTACCACCAAAGAAAACAAGAGAAAGTGGATCTTGCGTCAATTGATTTAATCTCTCAGATTGATTTGCTTTCCAGAAAAAGACTAATCTTAAAACTAGATAGATCAAGCTCCAAATTAAATAGGGTATTACTAATCTTTCCAACCTTGATTTCCAGAAATTAGGAGAAAAGCCAGTATTAGGCTTGCACGCTATAAAATAGAAAGATGTAATTAGGAAAAAGGGAACAGCAAAGTAAAATGAAAGTCTAAAATAATCTGCCCAAGGATCAACAGGAACTCCCCAAGTCTCATCTCCTGAATGTACTAAAATAACCGCATAAGCGGCAATTCCTCGGCATAAATCAATTCCTAATAATCTCTTCTTTTGATTCATAAACATTTTTTCAAATTCGTCTGCAAATTTTTCTTAGCTAACTAATGCACGAACTCTAGTTAATGTCCAATCAATTACTTTTGGACGAAGATGCGGAGCATATAACCAAGCGATCGCAAATTTCGCCAAAGATTTAGGCATTAATCCTACCCAGAGAAACCAAATGCTATAAATGATCCGTTTCTGCCAGTTGAAGCTAGAGAATTTCCAAAGGGATCGAAACCCCCAGTAAATGAGTTGGAGGGAATGATCTGAAGAAACTGGATGTGCTTGAGGTTCCAAGCGTAGAGAGGCTAAACGCGACCACAAACGCCCAAAAGAACGCATTTCAACTTCGGGAGGAACTTCAAAACCAAATTCTTTAGCTCGTTGCTGCAACAGAGCAAAGTTTTGCAAGTCGTGCTGAACAAATCGGCGAAAGCGACTACCTGATACATAAGTCAATGCCCATTGGTTACTGTCATGAATGCGATAGACTCCCAGAGGCTCTTCAATGCCAACCATCTCTCCATAAAAGGGTGTTGAGATCATTAGGTAGTCATCCGCCGTGGTTTTGTAGTCGTCGGGAATTGGGAATACTTGAGTCAAAGCTGTCTGACTGTATGCATTACCACTCATGGGAGTACTGACATAACCACCATCTCGCAGTAACTGTCGCCACACTTCTCCACAAGCTAACTTCATTGTCGTTGTAGGAATAAAAGATCCCAATGGTTGTCCTTGGGAGTTCGCCACTTGCAAGCGATAATGAACTTTGCTAACTCCTGGCTTAAATGCTGCTACAACTTGTTCAACCGCCGTCGGTAAGAGATAGTCGTCAGAATCAAGGAAAAGGATAATATCGCCTTGACTTGCTGCAAAGCCGCTGTTAAGTGCTACTGCTTGCTTACCATTCTCTTGCAGAATTGGCGTAATGCGATCGCCGTACTCTGCAATAATCTCACGAGAATTATCGGTAGAACCATCATCCACAACAATAACTTCAGTATGAGGATATGTTTGGTTCAATGCACTGTCAATCGCCTCTGCTAAGAAGCGATCGTAATTGTAGTTGTTAATAATAATACTGACTAACAAATTGTCATCCATACATTCATTTCCATTATTTTGCACATAGTTTTTAAAGGCTAAGATTAACAGTTAGAAAATCTTTTATAAATAGCAAAGATTTATTAAATGTATTAAGAGTATTAGAAAAACTGCGTAATCCTTGATATTTTAGATTGCGAGCAGATGCATACATTAAAGCATAGGGTAAATAAATAAAAGCTTTTAGTTTATTATTTTCAGTAGCAAAATAGCGTTTAAAAGTGACATAAATGCGAGTAGCATCGTGGAAAGGTTCATAATAATCTCGATTGATTTCCGATGGATAATGAAAATTCACTGCGTCTGGGCAGAGAATAATCTTAAACCCTTTTTGAGTTGCTCTGGTTGTCAGATCAACTTCATCATTTCCATATACTAATTTTTCATCAAATAAAGTATCTTTGAACAAAGTAATTGGAAACACAGCGCTATTAATAACAACTGTTCTGATTCTGTCACCTTCTTTATAGCTAACATTCTGATACCCTAAAAAACTTTGTTCTCCAGGAAAGACAAGTTGACCATTTTTATTCTCAATTCCACTAATAATTAGTTTTTCAACAGGTTCTTGTTGAGCATATTGTGTCAATTTTTGATGTACAACTTCTAAAAAGTTTTCATTTAAGATGACATCATCGTCAATAAACAAGACATGAGAACCAGTGATATTTTTCAAAATATTATTACGATTTGCCCCTAGTCCTTTACGCGGTCCTTCCAAATATTTTACAAAGGGAAAAAGGGATGTAACAAGTGCTTTGGTATCATCATTTGTGCTATCATCTGATACAATCACTTCAAACACAGGATAAGTCGAACGTTCAACAGAGTTTAAAGCTTTGTGCAAATCTTCAGGACGATTTCTAGTGCAGATGCAGACCGAAACATTGAAGTGCATATTAGTTTTTTTCTTAAGGTTATTCATATAAGTCTTTGCTAATATTTGTGCTTTGAAATAATGTCTATTATCTTGAGAGCTTGCAGTAAATTTATTTAATCTTATGTCTTATCAGAAATTTAAGTTTCTGATTGATAAAGCAAATTTATTTTGATAGACTAATTTTTTTTGTGCAAGAGATTTGGGATAGAAAAAGGTGAACTTATAAGCGGATTTGACAATGATTATAAAAGTTTTATTTAATTTTTATTATGTTTAATTACAGTTTTAAAAGTAAGTTTTTTACGGCTTTGCCAGATGCATTCCAATTTAAACGAGATTGATATTCATTAAAGGAGGATAGAGCTAATTCTATATAGTTTGAGTAGTTAGTAAATAGATTTGAAATATAGTTAGCATATTCAAGAGGATTAGCAGTTATATCAAATGTCTTGCCATTCAAATTATCTTTAATAATTGTTGGAATACCACCGACATTAGTTGTCAGGCAAGGTACTCCCAGCGCGTTAGCTTCACAAAGTACAATCGGCGTACAATCAGCTAGTGAAGGGAGAAACAGAAAGTGAGACTCTGCAATCAGTTGAGAAATTTTGGCTTTACCTTGTGCTGTTGATTTACTGATGAACCCTAGCGGCTTAACAAAGTTAGGCAATGGTTCTTCTGTAATAGGTTGACAACCAACAACAGTTAATTCTGTATTCAAGCCTGCTTTGTTTAATTCTGTAGCAACCTTAAGTGCAACGTCACCGCCTTTGCGATACCATTCAACTCCTAAAAATAGAAGTTTGCATAACTTGGGCGATCGCACTTCAATCAAGTCTTTTACTTCATAGAGGCTGTATTCAGTTTCAATGTTTGCACCAAAAGGAACAACTTTAACTTTAGCCTCATTCACTCCATAGTAATTAATAGCAGTTTGGGCTGCCCAATCAGATGAATAAATAGCTAATTGGCATTTTTGGTGAGCTAGCTGTTCCACGCGATGCCAATCTCTAATTGTTTCCTGACAAAGATAACTATAGTCAGGATAAAAGTCTAAAAGGCTTGCAAAGCTAGCATCAGCCCAAAACACAATCGGTTGTTTGCACTCGAGATAAGCTATAGGATTCGCTGATCCACTAAATATTAGATCTACATTTGTCTGATATAGTTTAGAGGTGATTTGCTTAGCATAACTTTTTAGGACACATGGTGTCGGGTTTTTTAAGTATTTTTTATGAAATAATTCATGATAATGTCGCTTATATTTTTGCACAAGACGACATCCAAATTCATTCTTTAGAGGACCAACATATTCTAAAGGAAAAAATTGATTTTTAAGTGACTGGGCAATATAATATCCTGTTCCAGACCACTCATTAGAGCCTTTTAAACTACGTGAATCGTAGGGAGTTACATAAGCTAATTTCATAATTACTTTGCTACGATTTTGTCGTAAAGATTAATGTTTTTTGTTATTAATTCAAAAATTTTAGTCAATTTATCAGACAAGCTTATTAGTATTAACTAGCCTTAGCCAAGTTGAAAACTTGAGACTTCAAATGATAATAAACTGGACGAACCTTTAAAAATGACTGACGTGCATCAAAGAAAAGCTGTTGTTGCCAACGTGGCATTAAACACCAATTTTTGTAGGCTGGCAATGCAGTGTTAATTAAAAAAAAATGCCATCTTTGAACCATTTTGTCTGGTTGTGTTTCCTTGGCACGAATCCAACCATTTTCAACTATTGCACTGCGGAGTTCTTGATTGTCTCGCAACTGTTTTAGAGAGTAAATCACCTCCTCCATTGACGTTGCTTCTAAATAATCTAAATTGCTTTTTCGCTCAGCCAGAAATGCAGATTCATAACTCAAGATTGCTGGTACACCAGCGTGCCAAGCGTTGTATAATTTGGAGGCGGGTTTTCCTCGAAAGTGATTTTTACGACCAAATTCTCGGATCGCTAAAATAACATCAATATCACTGTAGTCGTTCCAGCTATCATGACTGAGTTTTTGTTGAAACTGCAAGCCTAAAGATGCTAATTGTTCGTACCAAAACTGCTCTTGAAATTCAGGAACTAAATTGACTGCATTGCCAATAAAAGTTACATTCTCAAAAGTATCTTTGCGATCGCGATCGCGAGGAATTAGAGAAGATTGTGGCCAATGAGGAATAAAGTAACTTTCCCAAAGTTCCATGAAACTTTTAGGTACAGCTTGGTACGGGTTTTGCACAACATGAAGCTGTGCGTAAGGATGCCGATCTACATCTGCCCGCAGGCAAACAATGAATAATTTTGGACTTGGCTGTATAGAATCCTCAAGAAAATCGCGGTGAGATAAAACAATTCCTTCATCAGGCATTGTTTGTACCAATTGACAAGGAAATCCATAATCTTTGAGATAAAGATAGGTTTGCAACGTCCAAAAGCAGCCACCGCTCTGCATGGGGGATATTGAATGTTGAGCGCATTGCCATTGCCAGTAGGAATCAGCATTCTGTGGTAAGTTACCCGCAGGTAGTTTGTTATGAGGAATATAAAAATAAATTGGTGGTAAGTTTTTTAACATAAAATTTGTGAAATGGAAACTTTAGCGCTTTAGTAAAGAACGCAAATGAGAATAGTAGCGCGATCGCCATCTTTCTGAAAGCAGGATATTCAGCGGATGATTGCGAAGACCGCTCTTTTTAACTAGGTTGAGCCATAGGCGTAGTCGTTGTACAAGTGGCAGTAATGGCATATGCCAATGCATCACCATATGAATATCGGTTTGATTGACGCTTGGTAAAAAGATATCTGGTTCGCCTAGAAACACTTCATCGCTCAAATCTAGGGTTGCCGTCGTTTTAGGTGTAGCTGCAACATAAGAGTAAACATCGTTCAAAGTACACTGCCAGTTGTCCCCCCAATGAGTTTGAGCAATTTTACTTCTAGTTGCTTCCCCTAGCGATAGCCGCAACTGTTCATCTGTAACCAAACGTGACAAAACAGCCGTGTACTCCTCCAGATCTCGCACTCGAATTAAATTACCAGCCAAACCAGGCATATCTGCACCAAGAACTCCACACAGATCAGAAGAGTAGGGATAGCGGCTAACGGAAGGAATGCCGTAGCTGCCAGCTTCTAATATGGATGTAATCGAGACAAAAGGAAATGAGTCAACATAGATGTCAGCAGCCTGATAAAACAAAGCGGTGTCTTTAGTTTCTCCTAAAACGCGAATTCTTCCTTGGGTTTGCTCAATGGCAGCAGACCAATCTTCGTTACAATCACCTGCACCAATAACAATTAAAATTGCTTGTTCGTATCTTTTCAGTAGATCGACATGAGCATCAGCAAAGCTAACACTGTCAATTGATTTATATTTAACTGCTCTAGCAATGGAGAGCAGCATGACACTATTTTCGTTAATTCCCAACCTTTGCTTTGCTTCTTTTTGAGAAAGTTCTCTACAAACGGGTTCCAAAATCGTTGGTAGAAGTAAGTTACGGTTTGCTGCAATACCTCTGCGTGCTTGAGATAAAAACATACCAGACTCGCGTAGATTAGCAACAGCATCGCTAACAGCAACTCCTACCCAAAACCAATGATCGCCGTGATTTGTGTAGATAATTGGGGGACATTGTGCTTTATTAGCAAATGCAATTGTAGGCACGACATCGTATTCCCAGGTGTGTAGCACGACAATATCTGCTGCTGCAGCACATTCGCGCAGCCTTTTGGCGCGAGAGATAAGACCACCAAATGAGTCGTTCAACACGTAGATCTTGCCTTGAGTGCTGAATACGGCATCCGTTAGGCTTTTGGGAACCTCGTTCGGTGCTTGCCTTGTCAAAGCAACTGAGTGTACTCGCTTGGTATCCTGTTGAATCCAGCGCCGCATTAATCGGGATATACCGCCGATATTGCAAAGATGGGTGGATACATGAAGTACGTTTGTCACCGTTCCAGACAATGAAGTATTCTTTTGAAGATCAACAGTAGTAGGTATTGCCTTGCGTCCAATGGTGAGTAGGAGTTGCTCTAGCTCCGAACTGACGAAAAAACCACAATGGTTCAATTGAGCGTAGTTGGCTGCGATCTGTCCGTATACTGCCGCTGCTTCGTAGTTGCCAAGCTCCAGAAAGTCTTTTGCTTGTGCAACTAGGTTGCGAAACTCCGCATAATTTTGGGGAATTAGCTGGCGACCTTCTTCTTGCCAAATTCTCAGTGTATTATTGGTTAGTGTTTCCATAACATCCCCTTTTTGCACCATCAATACACTCAAACCTGACAGGCAGTTTTTAAAACTTCAATTGCCCGATCTTGTTCTGCCTCAGTCATTTGGTGAAAAAGGGGCAAAATCATGGTGCGATCGCTTGCTTGTTCGCTTTCAGTGAGGCGATCGCGACCACAAGACCAAGCTTCAGTTTTATATGCCTCTTCACGGTGAGCGCACATAATTCCACGTCGTGTAGAAATTCCCGCATCCAGCATCGCTTGCATAACTTGAACTTGATCGCACTGCTGTGGTAGACGCACGCAGTAACTCTGCCAGTTGCTTTTTGCCCAACTTGGTTGAGTTGGTAATTTCAATCCAGCTACATCTGATAGTTTTTCTTGATAACGTTTAGCAAGAAAACGGCGACGTGCCACAATCTCTGGTAAGCGTTTGAGTTGCTCTCGTCCCACTGCTGCTTGAATATCCGTCATCCGGTAGTTGTAGCCTAGCATTGGATAAGACTCAAAGATAACCTGTTTTGCACCGTGGCGCACTGTATCAGCCACGCTCATTCCGTGTTGTCGCCAGAGACGAAACTGTTTGTCCCATTCAGGATTATTTGTAGTAATCATCCCTCCATCACCAGTTGTAATTACCTTGCGGGGATGGAAGGAAAAGCAAGCAATATCCCCATGCGGCTTGCCGATTTTCTCCCACTTATCATTCCAAAGGATCTCACTACCGATCGCACAAGCTGCATCTTCAATTACTGGTAAATTATAGTGACGGGCAACGTCCAAAATTGCTTTGAGGTCACAAGGCATTCCCATTTGGTGAACGACGAGAATCGCACGAGTGCGTGAAGCGGAGCTATCCCGAAGGGAATCGCTAATTGCATCTGCAATCAACACCGGATTCATGTTGTATGTCTGCGGTTCAATATCCACAAACACAGGCTTAGCGCCACAGTAGCGGATGCTATTAGCAGTGGCAATATAAGAGTGACTAACAGTAATCACCTCATCCCCTGGCTGCACACCTACGGCTAACAGCGCTAGATGCAAAGCTGTGGTACAGTTAGAGACAGCACAAGCATATTTGGCTTCTACATAAGTTGCAAACTCTTGCTCAAAAGCGGCAACTTCAGGTCCTTGCGTTACCCAACCAGACATAATCGCCCGTCCTGCTGCTTCTGCCTCTGATTCACCCATCCAAGGTTTAGCAACTGGGATTTGTGTTATTTTAGACATGACTCGTTTCCTTCGCTAGCTTTTGTTCGCGCCACCAATTGACTAATTTATGCAACCCTTCTTCTAAAGATACTTGTGCTTCAAAACCCAACAAATCTTTCGCTTTACGAACATCTGCTAGTCGGCGTTGCACAGGATTAACTTTGCGCTCTGGTCCATATTCTGGTGGCAAATTTGATTCCATAACTTTAGCCAAACTGTAAGCAAGATCGTTTAGACTGCTTTCTACACCGCTAGCAATGTTAAACACTTCGTCTGTTACGTTGGCTTTAGCAGCTAAGATGTTTGATCTTGCAATATCTTCGATATAAATAAAATCCATTGTCTGCTTACCATCACCAAAAATCAGTGGTGGCTGACCTGCGATGATGCGTTCCATCCAACGAATTAAAACTTCTGTGTAAACGCCGTGAATATCCATACGGGGACCGTAGACGTTGAAGTAACGCAATGCTACATAGTCCAATCCGTACATGTCGTAGAAACTACGCAATAAACCTTCGTTGAAAGTTTTCGCTGCACCGTAGATAGTGCGGTTATTGTAAGGGTGGTGCGATTCAGTAGTAGGAAATTCTTCTGCCATACCATAGATTGAAGCAGAGGATGCAGCAACTACTTTTTTGACATTAGCGTTTACAGCCGCTTCTAAGACATTGAAAGTGCCATCGGCTAGAACTTCTAATGCTAAACGTGGTTC
This sequence comes from Gloeocapsopsis sp. IPPAS B-1203, assembly GCF_002749975.1. Classification (NCBI taxonomy): domain Bacteria; kingdom Bacillati; phylum Cyanobacteriota; class Cyanophyceae; order Chroococcidiopsidales; family Chroococcidiopsidaceae; genus Gloeocapsopsis; species Gloeocapsopsis sp. IPPAS B-1203. Next base: position 142,079 of record NZ_PEIG01000008.1, read on the forward strand.
TTGAGCGCATTGAGTGATGCGGATTGCAGCTTGGTGAAAAACGATATCTACACCTTGCATGACGTCAGCGAGAAGTTGGCGATCGCGAATATCACCTTCAACAGTTACCAAATGTCCATTTTCTTGTGCCCAAGCCAGGTTTTCCAACCGTCCGCGCGTGAAATTATCTAGAACAATAATTTCAGAAACTCCCTCCTTGACTAATAGATCGGCAATATGAGAGCCAACTAACCCTGCACCACCTGTAATTAATACTCGACTATTCTGCATTTTCCGTATTTTCCGTATGTTCTAATGGTTGATATCCTTCTCGCCAACGTAAAAACCGAGCAGGAACGCCAGCGACAACAGCAAACGGTGGCACATCCTTAGTAACAACGGCTCCAGCGCCTACAATGCTGCCTTTGCCAACTGTGACTCCTGGCAAGATTACCGCATTCATACCAATGTCGGCTCCTGTTTCGATTCTGACTGGCTTAATTTCCAAGTCGGTTTGGATGATGGGAACATCTATTGGCAATCCTGTATGAGTTGAACCCAACAATTTTGCTCCTGGTCCCCAACCTACATAATCTTCAATAATTAAATCACGAGCATCAAAATAACTTTGAGGACCAATCCACACATAGTTACCGATGATACAGCGACCATCAAACCGTCCTTGAACGTAGCTTTGCGAACCAATAAACACTTGATTACCAATCTCAAATGTTTCTAAGTGTTTAAAGCCGACACCGCTACCGATGTGAACGCTATTACCAAATTGACGTGCCATTGCCCGCCAAATGATGCGTCGCATCAGTGTATCAAATATACCTTCACCTGTCGCAAAGCGACTGTACAGTTCACTTAATCCGTTGTTGCTGTAATGTTGGCGTAAATACTCTGCTGTTCCCGTTTCAAATTCTGGATCTAGTTTTAGCTCTTGTGCGCCGTGTACAGCTTTGATCGTTCTATTTGCAATTAGCTCTAACATGAGACACTCTCACGCACTGCGGCAACAATAGTTTCTAAATGCTCTTGGGGAAGTTCTGGGTACATCGGTAGCGAAAGCACTTCCTTGGCTGCTGCTTCAGCAACAGGAAAGTCACCAGAGTGATATCCTAAATCAGCATAAGCCTGCTGCAAATGGACAGGAATTGGATAATGAATACCTGTTTGAATGCCGCGCTCGTGCAGTCTTTGTTGTAGAATGTCACGTTGTTGCGATCGCAGTGCATAGACATGGTAAACATGATGGCTATAAGGCATTGCAACTGGAGTTTTCACACTCGATTTCAACAATTCGTCATATCGTGCTGCATGTGCTCTACGTGCGTCAGTCCACTGATCTAAATAGCGCAACTTCACCCGCAAAATTGCTCCTTGTAAACCCTCCATCCGATAGTTGAAACCTTTGATAACATGGTGATATCTTTGCTCTTGTCCCCAGTCACGTAACATTCGCACAGCACGAGCATGCTCAGGATTATTGGTAACAACCATGCCTCCTTCACCATAAGCTCCTAAGTTCTTACCAGGGTAGAAACTAAAACACCCTAAATCGCCGATACTACCAACTCGCTGTCCTTGATACTCAGCTCTGTGTGCTTGTGCAGCATCTTCAATGACTGTCAAACCATAGCGACGCGCAATCTCTAAGATCGGCTCCATATCTGCTGGTTGACCGTACAGATGTACAGGTAAAATAGCTTTTGTTCGTTCAGTGATTGCTGCTTCAATCTGCGTTACATCTATTGTGTAGGAAACAGGATCGATATCAACAAAAACAGGCGTTGCACCGGTGTAACAAATTGCTGCAACGGTAGCAACAAAGGTAAAAGGTGTAGTAACGACTTCATCGCCAGCACCAATACCAGCTGCGAGTAGTGCTAGGTGTAGTGCGCTAGTACCTGTATTGACCGCAATGCCATAATCAGCATCGCAATAAGCTGCAAACTCTTCCTCAAAAGCCGTAACTTCACTGCCTAAAACGAATTGAGTACTATCTAGAACATTCAAAACAGCAGTATTGATTTCGTCTTTAATGCTGTTGTACTGCGCTTTTAGATCTACAAATGGAATCATGCTGCTAACCTCGCTGTATTTAATTCAACTAACCCACCTTGTTTTTTCATAGACTGAGTAGCAGCTTCTAAAATTTTGACTACTCGCAGTCCCGCTTCACCATCAGTGATTGGGCGATCGCCTTGTTGAATACAATGAATGAACTGTGATGCTTCAGTTTGCAATGCTTCTGTCATATCCAATTTGGGTGCCCACATATCACCTGTGCGATAACCAACTAGCATCTGATACATCTTTTCACTACCATTGACCGTAATTCCCTTGTCGTATACTTTGACCTTTTCACTTGGTTCTAAGTCGTCATAGCAAATCATTTTTTGACTACCACCAAGTAGTGTCCGACGGACTTTGACTGGTGCTAACCAATTCGCATGAATGTGTGCAATTAAGTTATTTTCAAAAAACAATGTCAGGTAAGCAATGTTTTCTGGTTTGCCTGGAACGTGACTGATACCTGTAGCAGAGACTGCATAAGGCTCGGATTGCAAAACGTAGTCCATAATGGAAAGGTCGTGTACTGCTAAATCCCAAAGCACATTCACGTCATGCTGAAACAAGCCTAAATTGACACGGACAGAATCATAGTAGTAAATGTCACCAACTACTTTGTTGGCGACGAGTTCTCGCATTTTACGTACGGCACCTGTATAAACAAAGGTATGATCGACCATCAGCACCAAATTACGCCGTTTTGCTTCCTCAATCAGTGTTATAGCCTGCTGAGAGTTAACAGTCATCGGTTTTTCTACTAGTACGTGCTTGCCAGCTTGCAATGCTGCTAGAGCTAAATCAAAGTGAGTAGAAACTGGTGTCGCAATGGCGATCGCATCAATTGTTGGGTCGGCAAATAGATCTTGGCTATTTGTAGTCACTTTGATCGCTGGATACCGCGACTGCACCTTTGAGAGTCTTGCTACGTTAAAATCACTAACTGCTACAACTTCTGCTCCTGGTAACTCAGCAAAACTACGGACTAAATTAGGTCCCCAGTAACCATAGCCGATGACACCAATATTGATTGTGTTGGCGGGGCTTTGCTGATTTGAGGAAATTACTGAATATGGATAAACGTTTGAACCAAAACTTGATTTTGAGCGATCGCTAATATTTGTCATTGAAGTACAACCTATGCAAATAAATTTCTAAAAGTAAATTGATATAGAACAACGATGGTTACGCGAACTAACTTCTAATCTTTTTTAAAAGCAATCTTGTCAACTGCAAATTTCCTAAGTAACTTCATCTCTCCAGATTTGAGATCAACAACGAATAGAGAATTAGTTCCTTCAGTAGCAGGATCAGCTAGTGCAAATAATTGACCTGATGGCGAGAAAGCTAGACTTGCTAAATCATTTTTCAAAAGTTTGCCATTAAGGCTCAATTGCACCAATTGAACAAGCTTACCTCTACCAGTGATTGCAGATTTGTTTTGCAGATCTAACTGCACGAGAGTTGGAACTCCTTCTGAATCCATAGCAGTAGCGTAGATTCTGCCGTCTGGAGATTGAGCGAGATTGCTGAACCGATGATTTAATGGTAAATCTGGTAGACCTAACGCAGCACCGGAATCTACTTGACCTGATCTGAAATTAATAACTGCTAGTTCAAAAGGCGGTTGACCTTGATTTAAACTAACAACACTCAGAATCTGGTCGTTTTGGATTGCTAATAAACTTTCAACTGTATTTTTCTTTTTAATTCTTCTCGCTTTTAAGCCTCTTGGTGCAGTTCTACCATCTTCGTTGAAAAGTATAAATCGACTAAAATCACCTCTTCTAGTAGCTGCTGAGACGGAAACAACAAATGTTCCATTTGACAGCGCAGTAAAACCAGTTACCCGTTCCGAAGGCTTTTTAATCACAAAAGCTTTGTTGATGATCTCGATAGTTTCCTGTTGATTTTGAACAGTTTGTGCAGCAATTTCCGTAGTTAAAACTTCTTGACTTGTTACTAAGTTTACAGCTTGTAAGACGATTCCTGGAGTTTTATTAGCAGTTGAGGCATCGGCTAGATCTTCTGTGATCCTGCTGCTAGCTGAAGTAAGACGCACGCCATAAATAGTGAGTGGCGGCTGTTGAGCAAAGGACGTAGTTGCAATGTTAGAGAGTACAGTTGTGGCAGCACTAGCTAGCGCTAACTTACCAAATCGTCTCCGTTTTAGTCTTAAATTCATATATGCAATCTTTAAGAAATAATGATGTTGTTATCTGGAAATTGAGGTTTGGCTCCCATATCTGCCAAGATATTGACAGTTATTTGCTTAACGCGAACATCTTCCCGCGCTGGGCTGACACCATCACTGTCTAGCCCCCATGCCCACTGAATGGTTCCAGAGGCGAAAACTTTAGCTCCACTACTAGCCGTATAGCGAACTGAATGGGCTTTAGTGAAATCTTGGTTCGAGGGAAGGGCTTGTTCTCCTGGCGGTTCGTCGAAGTTTGGTAATAAAGGAGCAGGCTGAACTGTTGATTGGGACAAAGTGACAAGACCAGAAGGACTAAACCCGTTGTTAACAATGAAGTCCCATTCATAGCCAACTAAGAGACCGAGTTGATCTCCATTTTTGAGTCCTGTGTTTGCATAGTAAGGATCAGTACTGTTAGTTACGATATAATTAAAACCACCGTAAATATTTGGGGTGTCGCTACCATACATGACTCCTAGCAAGGCGTTTTCTGGTCTCTGGTTCTGGGCACTGCGGAACTTATTGGTAGCTGCTGAGGCTCCTTGTTGCTGAGCAACTGGATCTAATGTCCAATCTTGTTTGTAGCACGCCATGATTCGGTTGGGCTTCACTTGACCAGCGGCAGGAGTAGAATTTTCAAACCTGACTCGCCAGTAACAAGTATTCGCCGAGAAAAATCCGAGATTAATTTTGGTATTGCGAGCAGCTTCAACAGCATCGCGCATTTCTTTAGACCAGTACTCGTCGTGACCTACTGACAAAAATACTTTGTGATTGAGTAATTTTCGTCCATCGGTGTGTACTTGCATATTGTCTGTGTAGGTGACATTGTAAGCTTGAGATTCCAGCCAACGAATCATGTTGTACTCCCATCGCAAGGGCGTGTCAGCTTCATAAGACTCTTGAATGCTTGCTTGAGAGAAGGGGCGATCGTAGGAAACTTTGAAAGCTCTTTGACCACCAATGCTGTTAAAGCTGTATAAGCTGTAACCTCCTGTCGTGCTATAAGCCAAAACAGTAGAAACCGCACTTTGGAATAGAACGTCTGCATTGCTGCTATCATCGCGCACAACAAACCACACGTGGGCTACTTTGCTTGTTGCGAGGTCAGTTAACTTAGCTACATACAAACCACTAGTCCAGTTGTTACCTACTTGCAAAACGTAGGAAGTTGCCCAGTTACACTCAACCAAGCGGGTATTGGGTTCTAGAGTACAGGCGGGTTGGGTGTTACCATTTAGCGAACCGCTGCTCGCCATTAGTCTCCCTCCTGTGCCGCCATAATAACCCAAGCGGTACACGTCGATAGTAAACTGTCCGGCTTTTCCCAGAGAAACTTTAATGTCTAGCGATCCTCCTTTATTGACACTAGTGGCTGAGGCGTAGCCAGCAATCTCACCACTAGCTCGGTTGACTAGCTTCCAGTTAGTCGTACCAGGATTGAGGTTCTCTAAATAAATGGGGTTAGGATTTGTGGGATTAGCTCTAGCAGTGAAAGTAACGCTATCTGTGTTGGGGGCTGTCACACTTACAGTATTGACTGCACCAGCAGTTGTTCCCAAAGTCAGTGTCGTGCTTGTTTGACCGTTGGTGTTAGTTACGGCAGTAGTAGGTGAAACTGTACCACCTCCACTCACAACTGCAAAGTTGACTGTGACTCCTGATAGAGGATTACCAGCACTGTCTTTGACTTGAACAACTAATGGGTTAGACAAGGTAGTTCCTACTGTACCGCTTTGATTGTCTCCACTTACTTTAGTAATCGTGGGAAAATTGCCAGCACTGAAGGCTATGTCACGGAAATAGTTACTGTTTCGCCAAGAATTGGTAGGAAAAGTTCCCGAATTACCAAATACTCCATTGTTGCCATCAGCAACAGAGCTGATATCTCCATTGACAACTGAGCTTGCTAATCCGTTAGTAGTAGCAACATAGTGGCTATGAATATTGACACTGACTACGTAGGTTGTATTAGCTTGAATATTCAGGGGTGTACTGAGAGTCTGCTGCTGCCAACCAGATGCTGTTTCGTTTGCGAAAGCTACACTGGCTAAAAGAGTACCGTTTGACGACCAAATTTTACCAACATGGCTACCACTATCACTCGGTGCTTTCCAATAACGAATTGCAGTAATCTGTCCTGCTTTGGCACTGCGGAATTTCATTCCTAGTTCGTAAGAAACACCGTCAGTTTCGTTTGGAACTTGTGGCGTCTGAGTTGTAAAAATGAATTGGTTATTTGAGGTTGGAGGGGGAGGTGGGGGAGAAGAATTATTGCTAGCAACGAAGACTATATCGCGGTAGTAGTTACTATTGTTCCAAGCACTAGTTGGGAAAGATCCTGGACTAGTGTTGTAAACTCCATTGCTGCCGTCAGCAACCGAGTTGAGATCTCCATTGACAACTGAACTTGCCAACCCACTTAGAGTTATGGGGTAGTAAAGATTGACATTGACACTGACGACGTAGGTTGTGTTGGCTTGAATATCTAGTGGTGTACTGAGAGCTTGCTGTTGCCAACCAGAACCCGTTTCATTGGAGAAAGTTACACTAGCTAAAAGAGAACCTGTTGATGACCAAATTTTACCAACATGAGTGCCAGTCTCACTCGATGATTTCCAATAACGAATTGCCGTAATTTGACCTGCCTTGGTACTTTGGAACTTCATCCCTAGTTCGTAGGGAATACCGTCAGTCTTACCTGAAGCTTGTGGTGATTGAGTTGTAAATAATGTTTGCTCAATTGTTTGAGCTTGAGCTATAAAAACTTCGTTAGTATCAATTTGACTACTCATTTTGTTGAATATACTTATTCTTATAAAAAAGCCTGTTTAACTTAATACAGATACATTAGGTCTAATTTCTTTTCCTACTTAACTGACATACTGTTTTGGCAACTCTGATAAGCTAACTCTAGGTTCGTGGGCGTCACGGATATTGCCTACAATGCGAGCTGGTACTCCTACCACAGTTGTATTATCAGGAACATCACAAGTGACGACAGCTCCAGCCCCAACTATGGCATTTTCCCCAATTGTGACTCCTGGTAGGATAGTTGCATTGCTGCCAATAGAGGCACGGCGCTTCACGCGAGTTTCAATTACAGACCAATCTGCTTCTGTTTGCAGACTACCATCTTGATTGGTAGCGTGAGGATAAAGGTCATTAGTAAACATAACTCCATGACCAACGAATACTTCGTCTTCTATAACCACACCCTCGCAAATAAAGGTATGAGATGACACTTTACACCGAGAGCCGATCGCAACATTTTTTTGAATCTCGACAAATGTGCCAATTTTAGTTTCGTCGCCAATTGTGCAACCATAGAGATTAACTAAATGAGGATGAAAAATCTTGACGTTGCTACCTAGTTTTACATCATTGTTGATTGGCATTTTTTATTACCTTTCTTAATATTACGAATAGAAGATTTAAGTATTTCTAGATATTTCTGTAAGATGTCCAAATAGCATCTTCTATGTATTTGCATTCATTAGCTTGCCATTCATATTCTTCTCGTTGAGTACCATGCATAGTGACTTCAAACGGGCAGATATTAGTTAAATTTTCCAATAAAGTATTGCTAGAACGCTCAGAAAACCATGTAGTTAAGGTATAAGAACCCATATAAAGCCTTGACTTTGGTATTTCGCAACGCAGAATAAAAGTTCCTGCTTCTTTACGGAAAGGAGCTTGAGAATCAAATAACCAAAAAATACAAATTGGTTGTTGGAGTTCATCTACCACTTGAAAAGAAAAACATAAACTGTGGTGTGGTTTATCTACGTTGAGTGCAAACTCAAAAGTAATAGGTTTCCCCCAGCAATGAACTCCTTGTTCTTCAGAGGTATATGCTCGTACCCAAGCTACATAGTTGCCTGTTTTGTTGGTAGGTGCTTGATAATAAGCTGGTTGTTCATCTGCAGATTTTTGCCCAGCCATGTACAACTGCATAGCTTTATCTGTACAACCATCAAATTGAACGCCACCTTTGAAAAGAAGTACACAACGTTTAGTTAATTGGGCGATCGCTTGCATACTATGACTAACAAATAAGACTGTTCGTCCTTCTTTTGTTGCCACATCTCCCATTTTTCCTAAACACTTCTTTTGAAATGTTGAATCACCTACCGCTAGTACTTCATCTACAATTAAAATTTCTGGTTCTAAGTGGGCTGCAACTGAAAATGCAAGGCGGACATACATTCCAGAAGAGTAACGCTTGACTGGGGTATCTAAAAACTTCTCAACTTCAGCAAAGGCGACAATTTCATCAAATTTTTGCTTAATTTCGGTTCTACTCATTCCTAAAATAGAACCATTAAGGTAGATGTTTTCTCTACCAGTTAATTCTGGGTGAAATCCTGTTCCTACTTCTAATAAACTTGCGACTCGTCCTCTGACAGCTATGCTACCTGCAGTAGGTTCTGTAATCCGACTCAATAGTTTTAATAATGTTGACTTTCCTGCGCCATTACGTCCAATAATACCAACAGCTTCACCTTGTTTAATCTCAAAAGAAACCTCTTTCAAAGCCCAAAACTCTTCTCGAATTTGCTTTGTTTCTTTTTTAGAAAGAGGTTTTAAAGTACCAACTAAGGATTGTGCAGTACTGTTCATTGCCTCACGAAATGTCTTGTAACGGACATTACCTTCCTTTTGATGTCCAAGAACGTACTTTTTACTTAAGTTCTCAACCTGAATTATTGATGACATTTATCTAACTCCTACCTAAATCACGTCAGCAAAAGTACGCTCAACTTTGCGGAAGTATGAAATACCAGTCCATAGCAGTACCGCAACTAAAGCTAGAGAAAGTACAAATCCAGGCATATATATCTGCGATTCACTACCCAAAATTGCCCAACGAAAACCGTCAATTACTCCTACCATTGGATTGAGTGAATATATTAAGCGCCACTTTTCGGGAACAATTGTGCTACTAAAACCTACTGGCGAAATGTATAAACCAAACTGCACAATAAACGGTACAACATAGCGGAAATCTCGATATTCTACAGTTAATGCTGCTAGCCACAATCCCGCACCCATTGACGCTGCAAAAGCAACCAGAATAAATAATGGTAAAGTCAAAACTCGCCAATCAGGGACAAAGTTGTACCATGCCATTAATCCTAATAAAATTATGCCAGAAATCATGAAATCAACAAAGCTGACAATGACTGCACTGGTGGGAATAATTAAGCGGGGAAAGTAAACTTTAGAAAGTAAGTTAGCGTTGCTAATTAAACTATTACTGCATTCTGTCAATGCACCAGAGAAAAACTGCCAAGGTAACATAGCAGCATAAACGAGAATTGGGTAGGGTGTATTACCTTCAGTAGGTAGATTTGCCAATCGACCAAATACAATGCTAAATACAACCATTGTTAAAAATGGGCGAAGCAATGCCCATGTCATCCCAATAACTGTTTGCTTATAACGCACCAAAACATCACGCCAAGCAAGAAAGTAAAATAGCTCTCGATATTTCCAAATATCTTTCCAATACTGACTTTCGGTATGTCCCGCCTTAATAATTAGTTTTCTTGTATGCATATAGTTTCTTCTAAATTACGTCCTGTACTTCTGCTGATGTATTGTTGGCTTATAAAACTTAGCATTTTACAAAAAAAATGAATTTGAAAACTTCGATATGAATATAAAAAACAATAAAAATGTTTTATTTGAAAAAAGAGAATATAACAGTATTACACCTAAGCTATTTACAAAAACATAGCTTATTAGGTTGTGAAACACCCAACTTCAGTAGATATACGGTAGCCAAAAATAATCAAGTAGTATAGCTGAAGAAAATAGAGAATATAGAATGTTCTGAATATCTCATTTAGCTCATATCTTGTGCTTTTTATTAGTTGTAAGGTTGATAAATTCTGAACTGCATCCATCTTATGCTCAAGTAAATTAAACGTCAGAATCTTAATCAGAGCTTTACTCAAAATTTGTATTTAAACCAATGCTTACAAAATTGATATAAAGCTATACACAAACACATTATGTCAATGTTTAAATGTACATCAACACAATTTCTAAAGCTCTCAAGTTGGTTGTTTTTCAAGCATGGTAAAATGAAACAACTCAGTGAGGGAAGTTTAACCATTGCACATTAATGAGTACCTCTTCGCCATTCAAATGACAGCACTGTAAACTAGCAACAATTTATCTACGTGTACTGTTATTGTTTTTAATACTTAATATTAGTTTTGCCACTTAGAAGAAACGATGTGCAGTAGAGAGGTTCAGTCTCTTGAACAAGTTTATAGATGGATAATGTACTAACCACATCTAAGGTTAGCAACTGTTTCTTAATGCTTTGTTATTAAAATTTGTATTAAGTTTGAAGGTCAGTGGAAACACGGTTGCTGCATCGTTATTTTGCTGTTTACATAACTAATTCTGTTCAAGAATGGCTAAGCATTTCTTGCTGAGAGCTTTGAGAGTAACATGGGAATGAGTTTCTCTAAATGATGAATGTAGATAATATATCAAGGCTGCTCATTCTGTAATTGTTTAATTTGAGCTTGTGAGCTATCACAAAATAAATATTTAATAATGTATATGGAGCAAGACATTGCTTCAGAAAAAAGCTCCCGCATTATCTCATAGCGCTACAAGATCACTTATTAGCTGTGAAATCATCAATGAGTTCTGTAAAATTCAGTACATTAGAACTCATCCAACATAGTTTGTTTCAGAATTTTTTTTAATGGTCAGCATTGTTTGGCATCTGTGAGCAGTATCCTCAAGCTGATGATTTTATCTTAAAGTATGGCTTGTACCGTGGTCAATTGATAACACATAGCAAACATCAGCAAAGTAATTAATCAATTAAATATCGATATGTAGTGTAGGCATCTTGTCTGTCCATGCTCAATACGGGAAAATTTGTTGTCTGTGATACATCATTCTTTTTTGTATACAGTATCCTAGTCAATCATTAGTTTAATATCTCCTTTGAACGAGTACAAAATCAGCACAAAGTAAGATGCCAGATTATTGCAAATTAAATTGTGAGGCTGATGTAAACCCTACTTAGTATCTAGATATGGAATCGGTGAAGCATATTGAGTTAGTGAGCAGCCCTGTTCCAGTTCGAGCCAGTGAAGAGTACTCTGGTCATAGCTTGGCACTTGAGGATATCGTGCATCGTTTTGGTGACATGGTAGCGCTGCAAGATATTCACTTAAATATTCAACCTGGTGAATTTGTCTCACTCCTCGGTCCGAGTGGTTGTGGTAAAACAACACTGCTACGAATTATTTCTGGCTTTCTCAAACCAAGCTCTGGCAAAATTTTGATTGATGGTCAATCAGTCGGCGCACTTTCTCCAAAGCAGCGGGGTGTGGGAATTGTCTTTCAAAATTATGCACTCTTTCCACATATGAACGTTTGGGACAATGTGGCATATGGATTACGTGCCAACCGATTTCCGCGTGGTAGAGTTGCCAACAAAGTGGGAGAGATGCTCGAACTTGTACAACTCGGTCATTTAGCCAAGCGTTATCCGAGTGAATTGTCCGGTGGACAACAGCAGCGAGTTGCGATCGCCCGTGCTTTAGCAGTAGAACCAAAACTCATGCTCTTAGATGAGCCTTTTAGTGCTCTAGATAAAAATTTGCGCCTTGATATGCAAATTGAAATTCGCCGCCTGTTAAAAGAGCAAGGGATTACAGCAATTCTGGTGACTCATGACCAAGAAGAAGCAATGAGTATGTCAGATCGCATCGCAGTCATGTCGCAGGGAACAATCCATCAATTTGATACTCCCACTCAAATCTATGATCAACCTGCAACACTGTTTGTCAGTACATTTGTTGGTACGTGTAACCTCTTACCTGGCAAGCTGATCGAACAGGATACCGCAGACTGCGTTGTAGAAGTTCCTGGAGGAGGTCAACTGCGCGTTGCAAATCAAGATACAGTAAAGTCACACAATGATGTTCTACTAGCAGTCCGACCTGAAAATTTACGGATTCAAACCCAACCTAGTACGCACTCTTTACCAACTATCGTAGAAATGTGTTTACCTTTAGGGGCTGTAATGGCATACGAAATGCAAATTGCACCTAATACGAAAGTTAAGGTAACACAACCTCGCCTTCCTGGAACTCGTCCTCTGCAACAAGGACAGCAAATTTATCTAGAACTCGCATCGCCGCAAGCTTGCGCGTTATTTCCAGCAGTGAGTTGAGCATCGTTTACACATTCATTTCATCCTGTCTGTTAAAAATGCATATATGAACTATCGCATGAAGCGCCGCACATTTCTGGGCGCAAGTTTTATGGCAGGTATGGCGATGACAGGGTTAGGTTCCTGTAACCAATCGCAAGGAAGCGGTAATTCATCGCAAGGAGGACGTTTAGTCGCTGCAACTTATCCTGGTAATTGGGAAGATGCGCACCGTAGTATCTTAGTACCAGCTTTTAAGCAAGCAAGAGGAGCCGATGTCACATTAGTTCCTCTTTTAGCTGTCGATCAAGTTGCACGTTTGCAAGCATCTGCGACAAATCCACCGTTTGACACAGCAATTCTCGATCCAGGTCCGTTAATTACTGCCCCAAAACAAGACATTCTACAAACGTTCCCAGCTAATCTAAGTCAACACTTTGCAGACATCTTACCACGCTATCAAGGTGCAGATACAGGCAATTGGGGACCCATTGTCGGATTACAGTTTGTTGGTATTGCCTACAACCCGAAAAAAATTACAACTCCACCATCTTCATGGAAAGACTTGTGGTTGTCACAGTATCGCGGTCGGGTTGGTATTCCTAACATGAATAGTAGCCTTGGTACAGGGTGGATGGTTGAAATTGCCAAGATGAATGGCGGAAGTGAGACAAATATTGAGCCAGCCTTTCAAGCCGTAGAAGAGTTACTACCCAACTTAGCAGCCGTTGCTGCAAATCCAGGTGCTTTATCGACACTATTTCAACAAGGGGAAGTAGATATTGCTCCGCACAATCTCAGCAGTATTGCCGTGTTGCAAGATAAGGGCATTGATGTGGAATGGGTGATTCCTCGCGAAGGTAGTTACGCTTTTGGTGCGTCGATGCATGTCGTGAAAAATCCCACATCGAGTGTGGAATTAGCAACAGCTTATATTGATACTGCTTTAAGTACCGAAGTGCAAACTGCAATGGCAGAGGCTCCATACTATGTTGCACCAGTAAACAGAAATGCACCTCTTCAGGGTGTTCTCGCCGAAAAGATTGCTACTAACTTTGACGAGTACGAAAAGTTTATTTATCAAGATTGGGAAATGATCTCTCAACAGCGATCGCAATGGATTGAGCGCTTTAACCGAGAAGTCACGGTATAAAAACATATGTTAAACCGCCGAATGCTCGTCATGAGTCGTCGAGCCATGCTAGGAACAAGTGTATTTGCCGGTGCAAGTTTACTTCTTAAAGCATGTGCTAACAGTGCAACAACATCCAACACGCCTACTACTGGTGGAAAATTAATTGCAACAACTTTACCAGGTTCATGGGAGCAATTTAATCGTACGGTTCTTGTGCCACAATTTACTGCGGATACCAATGCCGAAGCCGCGTTAGTTCCGTTAGTTTCAGCAGATCAAGTTGCCAAATTACAAGCATCTCCTAATAATCCACCCTTTGATGTACTGTCGCTAGACTCTGGCGTATTTGAAGGTGTTCCGAAAGAAAAACTTTTTCAGAAACTACCAACTCAGCAACTGCAAAACTACAGCGAGTTGGCTGCACAATTTCAAACTCAAGATGCTTGGGGGGCATTAATTGGAGTACAAGCAGTGGGTATTGCTTACAATCCCCGAACTGTCAAAACACCACCATCTTCTTGGCAAGATTTATGGAGTTCGCAATACAAAGGTCGTGTGGCACTTATGGCAATGCGAAACAATCATACGATTGGCTTCATGCAGAAAATTGCCAAAATTCACGGTGGAAGTGCAGAAAATCTAGAACCCGCATTTGATGCGCTAGAAGAACTCACACCGAATTTGACAGGTGTTGTTGCAAATGCAGGTGCACTCATTACTCTATTTCAGCAAGGCGAGGTAGATCTCGCACCACATGACTTAAATAGTGTCAAATTGCTGCAATCAAAGGGAGTCGATATAGATTGGGTGATGCCACAAGAAGGCGGATTTGCACTGACACCAATTATGACAATTGTGCAAAATCCCACAGCAAGTGTGGAACTAGCAACTGCTTATATTGATGCTGCGATCAGTACCGATGTTCAAACACAAATGACTGAGACAAATTATGTTTTGCCGACTAATCGTAATGTTCCGATTCCAGGGGCGATCGCTCAAAAACTCGGTAACAATCTCGAAGAAATTTTGAGCAAGTTAGAGTTTTTGGACTGGGGAACGATTAACAAACACCGTACAGCATGGATCGAGCAATTTGATCAAACTGTCCAAGCTTGAGCAAACCCTACTTTTAATGAATGTTTATGTTCATCCACTTATGATTATGTACCACCGGAGATTAAATGATCTTTCTCGACGTGCTTTTTTGGGAGCAAGTTTATTTGCAGCGACAAGTCTCGTCAAAGCTTGTGGTGGAACAACTGCAACAAGTGGCAGTACTACGGGTGGAAGAATTATTGCTACTTGCTTTGCTGGTAGTTGGGAACAGTTTTATCGCAACGTTCTGATTCCAGCTTTTACTAAAGCTACTGGAGGCGAAGTGAGCTTAGTGCCGATGGTTTCACTAGAGCAAGTCGCTCAACTTACGGCATCACCGAATAATCCTCCATTTGATATTGTTTTACTTGATGAAGGACCATTCAACGCAGCATCACAAGAACAGTTATTTGTCAAGCCCGATGTAGAGCTAATTCAAAATTACGCCGATGTCTTACCAGAGTTGCAAAATCCTGATGGCTGGGGACCAACAACAGGCGTTCAAGTTATGGGTATTGCTTATAATCCCAAAACAGTATCAACTCCGCCGACTTCTTGGGAAGATTTGTGGGATTCCAAGTATCGCAATCGAGTATCGATGCAAGGAATGCAGACGACTCAAGGCACTTCTTTGATGGTACAAATTGCAAAAATGCGTGGGGGCGATGAGACTAATATTGAGCCAGCGTTTAGCGCACTTCAAGATTTAAAACCAAATTTAACAGGCATTGCATCGAATGCAGGAGCTTTAGCGACACTCTTTCAACAAGAGGAAATTGATTTAGCACCACACGATCTGAATAATGTTGTTGCTTTGCGATCGCGCGGCGTGAATATTGATTGGGTAATGCCTCAAGAAGGCGGAATTGCCTTGCGTCCGGCGCAACAGATTGTTAGAAATACAACTGTTAATCCAGAATTGGCAGCTGCTTTTATTGATACTGCGCTGAGTGCTGATGTGCAAAGTGCAATGGCATCGGAGCCTTATTACTTTTTACCTTCTAATCGCAATGTTGTCTTATCGGGTGTGTTGGCAGAAAAGCTGGGTAATAACTCAGAAGAGGTTTTAGATAAATTGGTACTTCTTGATTGGAACGCTATTAATAAACAGCGTACGGCTTGGATTGAGCGATTTGATCGCGAAGTACAAGTTTGACGTGAAGATAGCCTAGCGACTAAAGTCGCGGCTGAAAAACAAAGTCCACCTGCGTGGACTCATGAAACAAGGTTGTACAAAACGACACAAGTAAACTTCGTCTATGCATATCAACAAAAACAATTAGAAATTCAATGCTCTAATCTCCCCTGCTTCTTTCTCTGTGTAGCTGCTTCTATCTAGTGAAAACACTATGTCTCACGTACTAACCACTAAAATGACCCGCCGCGCTGTACTTGGTGCAGGACTTTTTATTGGCTCTAGTTTGTTGTTAAAAGGATGTCAAAACGCATCATCGGTATCAAGTACCCAAGAATTAATTGTGACAACTTATGGTGGTTCTTGGGAAGAAGGGCATCGTCGCGAACTTGCAAGTTCATTTATAAAAGTGCATAACGCCAATGTGCGTGTTGTTTCTGAACCAGGTTTAGAAGCTGTTGCCAAAGTGCTAGCAGCGCGTCAGCAACCTCCATATGATGTCATTTTGATTCCGGAAGGACCGATGTTTATGGCAAATGCCGAAGGCGTTCTTCAAGAATTCCCGCAAGATGCGAGTCAAAATCATGCCAAGATTCTGCCGCAGTATCACAATCAATCATTAGCCCCAATGGTGGGATCGCAAGTTTTGGGAATTGCCTACAATCCCGAACGCATTACAAATCCACCGCGATCGCTCTTAGATCTTTGGAGTTCAGAGTATCGCGATCGCATCGGGATTCCTTCATTAGAAAGTGGGTTGGGAACGACGTTTTTTGTCGAACTAGCACGGTTAGAAGGAGGTAGTGAAAATGATGTGGAAGGTGCATTTGCCAAATTAGCGCAGCTTCGCCCGAATCTTGCTGCGGTTGCTCCGAATCCTGGAAGTTTAGCAACACTTTTACAGCAGGGTGAAATCGATATTGCACCGCATTGGTTTGACTATATTAGCGGCATTCGCGGCAAAGGAGCCAGTGTGGAATGGGTTGCTCCTACCGAAGAACTAGCTTCATCGAGTTCCTCATTGCAAATTGTCAGAAACTCAGGAGCGACTGAACTTGCAGCAGCTTACATTGACACGGCACTTTCGTTAGAAGTGCAAAGTGCGATGGCACAGCCACCGTATAACTTTGTTCCCACGCACCAAGATGCGCCGATTCCGGAAGAACTCGCGCAAAAGCTGGGGAAAAGTCCGAGCGATCGCCTAGATGAGGTGGTCTTTATTCCAGATTGGCAGGCGATTAACCCTAATCGTTCAGCTTGGATTGAGCGTTTTGATCGAGAGGTAAAAATTTAACATGACCGCTAAGTTATTTGCCCCACGAGAATGGCAGTTAGCACTACCACTCGCCATTTTCTTGCATTTATTCTATGTTGCACCCTTAGCTGTTTTGCTGGCATCAAGTTTTCAAACTGCACCTGATGTCCCTAGCTTTACTTTGGCGCAATACTGGCAATTTTTCCAGGATGCCGTAAATCGTAAGGTTTTACTCGATACTTTTTGGTTAGGAGTGCAAGTAACGCTTGCTTGTTTATTATTTGGATATCCTGTTGCGTATATCTATGCGAATGCACCCGCAAAGTGGAAGGGACTTCTGACATTTTTGATTTTGTTACCACTGCTCACAAGTTCGGTGGTGCGGACTTTTGGCTGGGTTGTCATTTTAGGAAGACAAGGACTGATCAATTCGCTTTTACAAGGCGTGGGGCTGACAGAAGAACCGATTAGATTACTGTTTACCCATCAAGGGGTGGCGATCGCCATGACGCAAATTCAGCTACCTTTGATGATTTTGCCCATCGTTGCATCTTTAGCACAGATCGATTCGCGACTCGCCGCAGCATCTGCAAGTTTGGGTGGTGGTGCTTGGCGAACATTTTGGAAAATTACTTTTCCGCTAACACTACCTGGAATTATTTCCGGTTGCTTGCTTGTTTTTGCAATTACAGTCAGTTCTTTCGTGACTCCCTCGATTATCGGTGGCGGTCAAATTATGTATATGCCCACACTGATTTATCAACAAGGCGTCGTGCTTTTAAATCGTTCATTTGCCGCGACGATCTCAGCAATTTTACTCGTAATGGTTTTAATCGTTGTCTTTGGACTCAGTAGTTTGGGTCAAAAAAGTCGTGATTACGTTCGCTAGGAGTTAACCTGTGTCAACTACTACAACCGTTCGCACTTCAACAGGTCAGTTTGATAAATTAGATCGCCTATCTTTTAATTGGGTCATGTGGGGTATTGCTATTTTTAGCCTATTTGTCCTAACATTACCAACTTTAATTGTCTTAATTGCCTCGTTCAGTTCAGCACAAACTTTGCGATTTCCGCCCACAGGTTTTTCGTTGCAGTGGTATGTAGCGCTGTTCAACTATCCCGAATTATGGTCAGCAGCGATAACCAGTTTTCAAGCTGCGTTGTGGACAACGTTAATTTGTATCGTACTCGGTGTTTGTGCTTCTTTGGCAATGGCAGGAAGTCGCGCCCGCTGGGTAGCTGCGATGGATGCACTAGTGATGTCACCGTTGGCTTTACCAGGTATTGCCGTAGGTTTAGGAATTCTGACTTATTTCAGTTTATTGGGAATTAGACTTTCCTTAATTACACTTGTGATTAGTCACGTTGTTATTTGTATTCCTTACCTGATCCGCACGACGCTTGCGAGTTTAATTCAACTGGGAACATCGCTGCGGGAAGCTTCAACTGTACTAGGTGCAAGTCCTGTTTATACCTTCTTTCACGTCACGCTACCGCTAGTTAAACAGGGTGTCATTACAGGCGCATTCATGGCATTTTTGACTTCGTTTGACAATATCACGGTTTCCTTGTTTTTATCCGATGCTCGTACGGAAGTTTTACCAATTCGGATGTGGTCAATGATTGAAAACGATTTAGATGTCCGCGCCGCAGCCATTTCAGGAATTCTAATTGTGATCACGGCGTTGTTGATGATCCTGATGGAGCGTGTCTCAGGTTTATCTAAGTTCTTGGTTAAGTCTTAAAAGAAGAGGGAATAGGTAATGGGTAATTGGTAGTAAAAGATATTTATCATTCACTCAGAACTTCGCAGTAAATCAGTTTTTTCTCTTTAACCATTCTTCTTGAAGCGCTTTTATGGCAGGTGGAATTTCAATTCATGTTGTTGATGTCACGCGGGGACTACCCGCCGCTGGAATGGAAGTGGAGATTTTCAAAGGCGGCGATCAGATTGCAGCAGGTGTGTTATCGCACCAAGGCGTGTTAGATCATTCTGTGGTTCGGGGTGAAAATGTTGAGCCTGGTAACTACGAAGTTGTCTTTCATATTGGTGAGTTTTACCGTCAACTTGGTTACGCTTTACCTGATGAATTTCCCTTTCTAGATATTGTTCCGTTTCGATTTGGTATTAGTGAGGTCGAGCAACATTATCATCTTCCACTTAAAGTTTCACCTTGGGGTTTTTCGCTGTTTCGCGGCGGATAGTTAACGTCGTTTTTTAAAGGTTACTTAAATTAGATTATGTCAAAGTTGTTTGCTCATCAGTTTTCGCGTCGCACAGTTCTGGGTGCTGCTATGTTTGCGGGCGCGAGTTGGCTGCTCAAAAGTTGTGCTACTGATACAACTACAGATACATCGTCATCACCTCAAGGTAGCGGGCAGTTTGTAACAGCAGCGTTTCCTGGCACAACCGAAACGCTGACTCGCGAAAAAATAGTCCCTGAGTTTGCTGAAGCGACTGGAACACAAACAAGTATTGTGCCATTATTAGCATTTGAGCAAGTTGCACGTCTCAAAGCATCTGCAACTAATCCACCATTTGATGTGGTGCTGCTGGATGATGGACAGACAAATATTGCCATCAGCGAAGGTTTGATTCAAAAATTTCCCGCAGATTCAAGTGAAAATGTCAAAAATGTTGAGTCTGCGTTTCTGAGTACTGAAGGTTTCGCTCCCATTTTTTACGCGCAAGGAGTTGTCTTAGCTTACAACACAGAAAGAATTCAAACTCCACCGACTTCTTGGGAAGCTTTATCAAACAGCAATCTTTCTGGTAGTGCTGGCTTGGTGAGTATGAATAGCGTACTCGGAACCAGCTTTATGGTCGAGTTAGCACGCACGCGGGGAGGAGGTGAATCAAATATTGAACCTGCATTTAGTATGCTGCAAGAAATTTTACCGAATGTGAATGGTGTTGCTGCAAATCCTGGCGCATTGTTGACGTTGTTTCAACAAGGAGAAGTTGACATTGCACCAATGTGGCATAACGATGCTGCGTACTTGAAAACGCGAGGAATACCAGTAGAGTGGGTAGTACCCGAATCAGGACTTGTTGGGGCGCGTTACAGCATGAACGTTGTTAGCAATCCGCGATCGGGTTTAGATGTAGCAGTTTCGTATATTGATACAGCACTCTCTGACGAAGTGCAGTCGTATCTTTCGAGTAGTCCCTATTTCTATATTCCGGCAAATAGAAATGTACAGTTAGCACCTGAGATTGCTGAACAGCTACAAGCAAATACGTTGAGTGAGTTTATGCAAAGAGTCAGTATCTTAGATTGGAAAACAATTAATACTCAACGTTCGGCTTGGATTGAGCGCTTTAACCGAGAGGTACAGGCATAATGCTTTCTTTTGTGCCTGAAGAAATGGAGCCTCGCGCTCCTTATCACTTACTAACTAGTATTGTTGCACCTCGTCCGATCGCTTGGGTGTCCACAATCAGTCAAGATGGTAAACCAAATCTTGCACCTTACTCGTTTTTCAATGCTGTTGCGGGTTTTCCACCCACAATCATGTTCTCGGTATCATATCGGCAAACAAAAGAACCCAAGGAAAAAGACACGTTACGCAATGTGCGCGAGGTTAAAGAGTTTGTCTGTCATATTGTCGATGAGACAATGGCAAACGCCATGATTGAAACCGCTGTTGATTTACCCTATGGCATAAATGAATTTGAAATCGCCCAACTCACTACTATTCCAGCAACTGATGTGCAGCCGTTACGGATTGCTGATGCGGCTGTGGCGATGGAGTGTCAAGTCACGCAGATTGTACCTGTAGAAGGCGCTACGAATGTGATGGTGTTAGGTCGTGTTTTGCGCTTTCATGTCCGCGAAGACTTGTATCGTCCCGAAATGGGATTAGTTGATACTGTCCGCATGAAGCCAATTACGCGGTTGGGGGGTGCGGTGGAATATACCAAGATTGGTGAGTTGTTTTTCTTGGGGAATCATGGGTGAATAAATTCGCAGCTAATCAAACAAAGACCATCTTCGTGGTCTAATTATTGAAATAACTATGAAGTGTGCCTCCGCACACTTTGTTTGTATAGCCTCAGACTTTAGTCTGTAGGCTGAGTGAATTCATGTAAAAGCGAGTTAATTTTGGTATCAAAATGATTTTTATCATGAATCAATATGATAGACTATCCAACGGCTCAAACTATTGTTAAATTGCAGCACGGTAATGCTGTAAAAGTTCTTGAGGCGTGTTTGGCGCGTATTCGCGAGCGAGAACCTGTAATTGGTGCTTGGGAATACCTTAATCCAAATGCTTTTGTGCAAGCTCGACACTGTGATATAGTTCGATCGCAAGGCAAAGTATTAGGGGCGCTTCATGGTGTTCCGGTTGGGATTAAAGATACATTTGCTACCGTTGATATGCCGACGGGATGGGGAACGCCAATTCATCAAGGACGCCAGTTTGGGTATGATGCGGCAGTTGTTGAGCGACTTAAAGCTGCGGGTGCAGTGATTGTGGGGAAAACTGTAACGACTGAGTATGCGATCGCTCGCCCAAATAAAACTCGCAATCCTCATAACCCTGAGCATACTCCTGGTGCAAGTTCAAGTGGTTCAGCAGCAGCGGTAGCTGATGGAATGGTACCAATCGCAATTGGTACGCAAATGGTTGGCTCAATTTTACGCCCTGCGGCTTATTGTGGAGTTTTTGGCTTTAAACCTAGTTTTGGTGTAATTTCACGTTATGGTTTGATGCCAAGCAGTCGAGAACTCGATCATGTCGGTATCTTTGCTCGCACGATTGCAGACATTGATTTAGTATTAAGTGTTTTAGCTGGAACTGACGATCGCGATCCTGATTGTTACGGTACGCTAATTGCACCACCACCACAGAAACATCATCCCAAATTAGCACTTATTCTAGGATCGCAATGGTTTCAAGTTGAACCTGAGGCGAAGCAAGTACTTCTCGATAGCGTAACAACACTCGTTGCAGCAGGTGCTACGGTTTCACAAGTCGCACCGTCAGATTTTGATGCGTATCTCGATTATATTGAAATCCTCTGTGCGGTAGATGTTGCTGCAAATCATGGTGCAGATTACGCTCTTTATGCCCAGGATATGTCTTTAAAATTACAGCAACTTATTATTAGAGGACGAACTATAGATGCGATCGCATATGCTCAAGCTCGTCACGCGGTTGTTGATTACAATATCACACTGGCAAAAATCCTATCAGAATTTGATGCTATTTTGACACCCGTGACAACGGGTATTGCACCCTACGGTTTAGAAAATACTGGTTCTCCTGTTTTTTGTGCTTTATGGACATTGTGTGGATTACCTGCGATTAGTATACCTGTAGGTGTCAGTAACGGTTTACCCTTGGGCATTCAGCTTGTCGGAAAACGGTTACGCGATCGAGGACTACTCGAAATAGCGAACTGGGTAGTTTCGTCAATAGATTAATGACCTATTTTGGTTATTCGCTAATTGCTTTTATAAACTTTAGCTGACGTAGATTTTACCCAGCGAATAATTGTATTGTGGTTAACACCCGTAAGTTTCTCAATTTCGCGAAATCCTATGCCCTTATTGTGTAAAGTGATGCACTTTTGTTGAATCTCTGCTGAGTAGCGTGATGACTCATAAGTAGCGAGAAACTGTCGTCCACACTGTTTACAAATGTAACCTTGCTTACCCATACGCCTTCCGTTGCGACTCACCTCAAAAGATAAACACCGAGGGCATTGCAGTGCTTCTTGTTGCGGTTTTTCTGCTGATGATATTGGCAGCGATCGCTCGAATATTTCAATAATGCGCTGCTGACTTGCTGCGAGATGATGCGTAATATATTTTACGGCGGTTGGTGCATCATGATGGGCGATCGCTTCATACACTTGCCGATGTTCTCTGTGAATGTTAGTAATGTCAGGTTCGGTTTGTAAGGTTTGGGTTCTCAAAAGTCGCGTATGACTCGACAGATGATCCAACAGTGGCACTAACCAAGGATTATCTGAACTTTCGGCAATTAAACGATGAAAGTCAAAATTGAAATCTAATAGTTTATCATGTAACTGCTTGTGTCCTCGCTGGGCTAAGCTTTCGGCTTGAATGAGTGTTTGCTCAATTGCCTTTAACTGTTCTGCTGTTGCGTTCTCGCAGGCTCCTACAACACTGAGTTGTTCTAGTGCAATGCGGCAATCGTAGAGTTTAATGGCATCGTGTAACGAAAGCTTAGTAATGTGTAATGCCCCATCACCATCCGATGCGAGTAAGTTTTCTTGCTGTAAGCGGCGAATCGCTTCGCGAACTGGAGTTCTACTTACCTGAAAGCGTTGTGCAAGTTGACTTTCAATAAGTCGTTCATTTACAGCGATTTCTCCCGTTAAAATTGCTGAACGTAAGGCTAGATACGTTTGTTCGTATAGCGGCTTACTACGTTGTGGCAACTGAGAAGTCAATATTATTCTCCTTTGCAGCGGACGGTCTTTAGTACTTTTCCTAATTTAACGTCAATATAATTTGTAATTTCTATTTGAAGCTTCTCGCCCCCTAAATCCCCCACAGGCGGAGGACTTTACATTTTAAGCTGTTTGGCGGGGAGAGTAGATAATTACGAATTAATTAAATGTACTTTGCGATACAGTTATTATCATTATTCTTGTATACACTAATTTTATAATTTCATGCAATATTGTGCAAAAATTCAGATTAAATATTTTCGTAGCATAACGAAGTTAATTGATACTTTAGTTTTTTACTGACTGAGCATTGCATTACTGTACTGTTTTAGATTTATTGCGAGTCATGCATGGCTAAGCGTGTTCTTTTAGGAATGCTTACTCCTTCTTCAAACACTGTTCTCGAACCTGTAACGAGTGCGATGGTGAGTAGCTTGCCTGAAGTTTCAGCACATTTTGGACGGTTTCGCGTTACAGAAATATCGTTGCAAGAGCAAGCATTACAGCAATTTGATAACAAGCCACTTATCGATGCTGCGCAACTTTTAGCCGATGCCAAAGTGGATGCGATCGCCTGGAATGGCACATCCGCAGGTTGGCTAGGGTTTGAGGCTGACGTGCAACTGTGTCAGCAAATTACAGCAGTGACAGGAATTCCAGCAACAACTTCGGTACTGGCATTAATAGATATTTTGCGCGATCGCCAAATCACCAAGTTTGGATTAGTTACGCCTTACCTTACCGATGTCCAAGAACGCATTATCATCAACTTTGCTGAAGCAGGGTTTCATTGTGTTGCAGAAGAACATCTCAATTTATCAGTTAACTTTGAGTTTTCGGAAGTTACCGCAGATAAACTCACGTCGATGATTCGTGCTGTGGCAGCGGAACAACCACAAGCCATTTTGACTTTTTGCACTAATTTGCGGGCTGCACCATTAGTAGCTGAATTAGAAAAAGAACTTGGTATTCCGATCTACGACACCGTTGCAGCAGCAGTTTGGAAATCACTTTGCATTGCTGGTGTTGATGCTAGCCGCGTTGAGGGATGGGGTAGTTTATTCTCGCACTCAGTTAGTCAGTAGGGCATATGACAGAATTTGATTTAGTCATTCGTAATGGTAAGGTAGCGACAGCAGCGGATGTGATGAATTGCGATATTGGCATCCGTCAAGGGCAAATTGTCGCACTTGCAGCGGAACTTCCCAAGGGAAAGCAAGAAATTGATGCTACCAACAAATTAGTTTTACCTGGTGGTGTTGATGCGCATTGCCACATGGATCAACCGATGAATGATGGTTCGGTAATGGCAGATGATTTTTACACTGGCACACTTTCAGCAGCGTGTGGTGGCACAACAACGGTAATTCCCTTCGCTTGTCAAATGAAAGGAAACTCACTGAAAGCAGCAGTCGAGGATTATCATCAAAGAGCAACCGACAAAGCAGTGATTGACTACGCCTTTCACTTAATTGTCACCGATCCCACGCCGCACGTTTTAGATGAAGAACTACCCGAACTTATTGGGAAGGGTTATACCTCATTCAAAGTCTACATGACTTATGACGATCTGAAATTGAGCGATCGCGCTTTACTTGATGTCTTAGCTGTAGCGCGACAAGAAGGTGCGTTTGTAATGATTCACGCAGAAAACAGCGATTGCATCGCCTGGATGGTACAGCGCCTAGCACAACTTGGTAAAATCTCTCCACGCTACCATGCCACAGCCCGTCCCCAGGTTGTCGAACGCGAGGCAACACATCGGGCGATCGCCTTAGCCGAACTTGTAGATGTACCAATTCTCATTGTTCATGTTTCTGGCGCAGAAGCCGTTGAGCAAATTCAATGGGCGCAAAATCGTGGATTACGTATCTATGCAGAAACTTGCCCGCAATACTTATTTCTGACTGCAGCTGATTTAGATCAACCTGAATTTGAAGGCGCAAAGTGTATTTGTAGCCCACCACCACGCGACAAAGCAAATCAGCAGGTGATTTGGGATGGTTTGTGTAACGGTGTGTTTCAAGTCATTTCTTCAGATCACGCACCATTTCGTTATGCCGATCCGCAAGGTAAACAAATTTGTGGCACTCACGGTTCGTTTCAATACGTTCCTAATGGTATTCCTGGCATTGAAACTCGATTACCATTGCTATTTTCTGAAGGTGTGAATCAAGGACGTATTGATTTAAATACTTTTGTTGCCTTAACTGCAACTAATCCCGCAAAACTTTACGGGTTGTATCCCCAAAAAGGTACGATCGCAATTGGTTCTGATGCAGATTTAGTCATTTGGGATACGCAGCGACAAGTCACAATCGCAAACGAGATGTTGCACCACAATGTAGACTATACGCCTTATGAAGGTATTGCACTACAAGGTTATCCCGAAGTGACAATATCGCGGGGTGAAATAGTGTATCAGCAAGGCGAGGTTTTTGCATCAAAAGGGCGCGGTAAGTTTTTAGCGTGTGGTTTATCCAGCTTCGCTCGTCCTAAAGTTTATACGTAAGTTTGCAGTTAATCAAACTCACACCACTATGTCTAGTCCAATAGTGAAACCTATAAAGTGTACGCAGGCACACTTTAGTTTATTTAGCCTCAGACTTTAGTCTGTAGGCTAACACAAAGTAGATTTAATTGATTCATGAACGCAATTCATCAGTTAACGGCGACAGAACTCGCCCAAGCAATTCAAAGTAAGCAGATACGAGTTGTTGAAGCAGTGGCTGCGTGTTTTGAACAAATTGAACAACACAACGATCGCCTTAAAGCAATCATGACAACCTGCTGCGATCGCGCTGAGATAGAGGCGAAACAAGCTGATGCAGCGATTGAACAAGGGCAATCCCTCGGAATTCTGCATGGTGTTCCCTTTACGGCAAAAGATTTAACACCAACTGCAGGGGTGCGGACAACTTTTGGTTCAGTCATTTATCAAGATTATGTCCCTCAACACGATGAACTTTGCGTAGCGCGATCGCGATCTCATGGCGGTATTTTAATCGGTAAAACGAATACACCTGAATTTGGTTTAGGTGCACACTGTACAAACTCACTTTATGGACCAACTGCCAATCCTTACAATCCGAATTACACTTGTGGTGGATCGAGTGGTGGCGCAGCTGTCGCAGTCGCAACGGGAATGTGTTACCTAGCCCAAGGCACTGATATGGGTGGATCGGTGCGCACTCCGGCAAGCTTTTGTAATATTGTCGGGCTACGTCCTTCTGCTGGGCGGATTCCGCGTCGTCGCAAGATGTTGTTATGGGATTATTTAGATACCGATGGAATTTTAGCGCGTACAGTAGAAGATGCCGCATTGATGCTGGCGGCAATGGCTGGTGAGGACTGGGGCGATCCACTTTCGGTAGGGAGTCAATGGAATAGACCAGATTTTTCACTGCAGATGTGCGATCGCTTACCAAACAGCATACGTGTTGGCTTCAGTGCAAATTTAGGAATTGCTAAGATTGATGCTGAAGTTGAGGCAGTTTTTGATGGTGCTATTGCGCAAATTGCTGATTTATGTCCTCAGGTAGATGCTGCACATCCTGATTGTTCGATGGCACAATATGCCTTTGAGACACTACGGGCGGCGACATTACGACACAAACAAAAGCATCATTACGAGAAGTATGCCGATCTCCTTTCAGAAAGTGTGCGGTGGAATATTGAACGCGGTAAGGGAATTTTAGCAGCCAATCTTTTACAAGCAGAAGCCGATCGCGATCGCCTATATCTTAACTTCTTAAACTTCTTCAAACATTACGATATTCTTGCAACCGTCAGCGCCAGTGTTCCTCCATTCCTGCATACACAACCAGAGATTTTAGAAATTAATGGTACTCCGTTGCGTAATATTATTGACTACTTAACAATTACCTACACCATCTCTTTAACAGGTTTACCGGCAATTTCAATTCCTTGTGGTTGGACAACATCAGGATTACCTATTGGTATGCAATTAATTGGTAAACCACGAGGTGAAGCTGAGTTACTTCAATTTGCTTATTTATTACAAGAGAGATTGGATTTTCGTCACCGTTGGCTTTAGCAAAGATCCTTATGCAGTTAATAGGAAACTGGGTGATAAACGTAACTTAAAGGCTGGTAAATGGTCATAGGTAATTGGTAAGCATATATATTACCCATTACCCATTACCCATTACCCAATTAATAGATAATGTTGCAAAGTAATAACTTGTTTAATCTGATACAGTTTTCTAACTAAAAGAATTTTAAGCTAAAAATAGCTTAGCTTGGCGTGGCTAAAGCTTTTAGGTAAGGCGTTTCATGACGCTAGCGCAACAATCCTGAAATTCTTTTATGCCACTGCTATGAGCTATTGTAATAATGTTTGTAAAGCAAATTCTCAATATTAATTGCATAAAAATAATTCAGTAATTTATTTCTATTTTCGTATGAAATAGGCTATTTACATCTTCATCCTTGTGAAGGATTAATCTTTCTATTGCTCTCGCTCCTACTCCCTTTTCAGTGAAAGTCATATGCATTCCTCATTGATTCGTGGCAAGTACGTAATTTGCAAAGCACTGAGTAGAACTGATGTTGAAATGATTGAAGATGGTGCAATTTTTCAACAGAATGGCAAAATTGTTGAGATTGGTAAATACGCAGATCTCATTGAGAAATACCAACCAGATCAGATTCTAGGTTCATCTGAAGATGTCGTTTTACCTGGATTAGTTAACTGCCATCATCATGTAGGGCTTACGCCGTTTCAACTTGGTTCACCCGACTACCCTTTAGAATTGTGGTTTGCGAGTCGCCTTGCAGCGCGAAATGTCAATCTCTACCTTGATACTCTCTATTCTGCATTTGAGATGATCGAGTCAGGAGTCACTACTGTACAGCATATTCATGGCTGGCGTCCTGGTCCTGCATCAACGTGGTTGGGAATTGCCGAACAAGTGTTGCAAGCATATCACGATATTGGGATGCGATCGTCTTATTGCTTTGCAGTACGCGATCAAAATCATTTTGTCTACGAAGCAAACGAGGAATTTGTCAAAAAGCTACCTGCAGATATTGCCCCAGAAATTGCCGCAATTCTCAAAGCGCAAGAAGTGCCACTACAAGATTACCTCGATTTTTTTGAGCATCTTTGGCAGAAATGGGATCGCAACGCAGATGGACGCATTCGCATTCAACTTGCGCCAGCTAATTTGCATTGGTGTTCAGACGAAGCTTTAGAAAAACTGCAAGTCTACTCTTTGAAGTATGACGTCGGTATGCATATGCACCTACTAGAGACAGCTTACCAGAAAGTTTATGCTCAAAATCGTACTGGTAAAACTGCTGTTCGTCACCTTCACGATTTAGGAATTCTCGGATCGCATCTTACACTAGGACACGGTGTTTGGCTCACAGAAGACGACATCGATTTGGTAGCAGAATCAGGCACAATGATTTGTCACAATGCCAGTTCTAATCTGCGCTTGCAAAGTGGAATCGCACCTTTAAATCATTACGTCAAACGCGGTGTCACTGTAGGGATGGGGTTAGACGAAGCAGGAATCAACGACGATCGCGATATGTTGCAAGAAATGCGCCTCGTCTTAAAGTTGCATCGCGTCCCTGGAATGGATGAGTTAGTACCAACATCACCCCAAGTCTTCCAAATGGCGACTGAACACGGTGCAAAAACAACTGGATTCGCCCATGAAATCGGCACTTTAGAAGTCGGTAAAGCTGCAGATATTGTCATGATGAATTGGCAGCATATTGCCTACCCATATTTAGATCGAGCAATTCCCATATTAGATGCTGTACTCCACCGCAGTCGTACTTCTGGAGTGGAAACAGTCATAGTTGCGGGTGAAGTCATTTACAAAGAAGGCAAATTCACCAAAGTAGATAAAGCCGAAGCACTAGAAGAATTAGCAAATTCACTAAAAGTCCCATTAACTCCAGCCGAAGAACGTCGTTGCGTACTAGCGCAAGCAGTCTTTCCTTATGTCAAACAATTCTACGATGGTTGGCTAGACCACAGCCATTGCGATCCATTCTACTGTCAAAACGCCCGACATTAAAACAAGCGATCGCCATCCAAAACTGATAAATCATCAAACATTTAGTTGATAGAGCAGAGAAAAACATTATGCTAGGTATCATTAGCAATCTGCCGTTGAGTATTCGCCACAATCGCCGTCGTTTCTTAGGAATGGGAATAGCAGCAGCGATCGCACCAATATTACTCAATTCTTGTAGTAACAACCAAAGCAACTCAGGCAGTCGCACCATCAAGTTTTCACACGGCAGCGGACTTTGCAATTTACCTCTATTCTACGCTTCTGAAAAGCAACTATTTGAGCAATACGGTTTTAGTGGCACAACCGCCTTAACTCCATTTAATGCAGATATTGCCGCACAGCTAGCCACAGGGCAAGTCGAAATGGCAGTAATTCCGTTTACAAATGCGATCGCTGCTTACACTCAAGGCGCATCTTTTCAAGTTGTTGCGGGAAGTGGAATTGAAGGATTAATTGTCGTTGCTAAGCCTGAGTTTAAAAGTTTCCAAGACCTCAAAGGTAGAAAAATTGGCACATTTCAAGCAGATACTTTAGACATTATTGTATACGACTATCTGCAACGCGAAGGCATGAGCTATAGCGATGTAGAAATGGTTTATTTTGGTGATTCAACTGAAGTTCTCAATGCTTATTTAGCCGGACAAGTTGATGCAATTAGTAGCATTGAACCTTACGCTACAAAAGCCAAAACATCAACAAACGGTAACGTACTCGGAGACGGAACCGATATTTATGGTGCTGGATATCCCGATTGCGTAGTAGCAGCACGAAATGAACTCATTCAAAACGAACCGGAAGTTGTAAAAAACGTTATTCGCACTTTTTTTGAAGCACAATATTTAATCGAAAACAACTTTGAAGAAGCAGCAAAAACAACAATCGATAAATACTACAAAACTGATATGGCAAGTTTGCTGCAAGCCGCACAAGCGCAACCACCTGGTGTCGATATTCGTAACAAACGCGACTTTATGTATTCGCGGGCAGAAAGTATGGTGGCATTGAACTATATCAATCAAAAGCCTGATGACAACTTTGTAAATTTTTCCTTGCTCGATCAAGTTATTCAAGAAAGTCCAGAATTGTGGCAGCGCGTGCGAGTGAAAACAGAAGCAGCGTAATTGGTAATTAGTAATGGGTAATTTTTGAGGAAGAGACTTTCGATTAATTATCAGATTTTTGCTACAAAGATTAAATTCATCAATAGTAAATTATGTTGAAATCAAAACAGACTGCGGCGGATTCTGATAGTCAATTTACAATACAAACTAACCAAAATAAACCACGTTCCAAACTGCGAAATAATTTAAAAGAATTTACTATTAATGCCGGATGGTGGATTCTTTCTATTGGATTATTTATTGGAATTTGGGAACTGTTAACATGGATGGGGTTAGTTAATACGCTCATCTTGCCACCACCACATCAGTTTTTAGCTGAAATTGGCAATCAACAACAGTTTTTAACGCCAAGGATTGGAGTAGAACGCACAGGTGCTAATTTCGTTGCCTTAACTGCGATCGCCGCGACACTCAAGCGCGTACTCATTGGAATTTCGCTAGGCTTTGCTGCAGCACTTGTCTTTGGTTGTTTAGCGTCTTACTTCAATATCTTCGGTAAGTTAACGCTACCAGTCATTACCTTACTTGCTCCAATTGCACCTGTTGCTTGGATTCCCTTAGCAATTCTGGCGTTTGGAATTGGCGACAGTGCAGCGATTTTTGTTGTTTTTGTGGGTATTTTCTTTATTCTGACGCTCGGTACGATTAATAGCATCAATAAAGTCGAGCAAATTTACATCAATACTGCGCGGGTACTCGGTGCAAATCGCAGCCAAGTGATGCGTCACATTATCATTCCGGCGATTATTCCTGATTTATTTGTCATTCTGCGGATGAACTTGTTTGGTGCGTGGATGGCGGTATTAGCTGCAGAAATGGTAGGAGTCAACACCGGATTGGGTGCGATCGTCATGGTAGGGCGACAGATGTTTAATGCGCGATTGATGTTTTTGGGTATGGCAATGATTGGCGTTGTCGGATACCTGCTAGACACCGGATTTGCTCAAATTCAAAAGCGCGTGCTGTGGTGGAAGAGTAATGCTCAAATTTAGATGAGGTAAATACCAATGGGTGAGATTGTCTGTCAGCACGTCAGTAAAGCTTGGGGAATAGGAACTGCAGATGAATTACTCACACTCGATGACATTAGTTTTTCTGTTAATTCGGGTGAATTTGTTGTCATTATTGGACCTAGTGGTTGTGGTAAAAGTACACTACTATCAATGATTGCAGGCTTAGAAAAGCCAACGAGTGGCACAATCTTTCATGATGGCAAACCAATTAAAGCACCACAAAGCGATCGCTCATTAATTTTCCAGCAACCTTCCCTGTTACCGTGGTTATCGTTAATTGATAACGTTGCTTTCGGACTCACCTTGAAAGGCATCAATAAGCAAGAACGCTATCAACGCGCACAACACTTTCTTAGCGAAGTCGGTTTGCGTAACTTTGCAAACAAGTACCCGCATCAACTGTCTGGAGGAATGCAACAACGTGCTTGCATCGCGCGGGCTTTATGTTTGGGAGCCGATATTATTCTAATGGACGAGCCATTTGCAGCTTTAGATGTGCAAACTCGATACAATATGCAAAAGTTTTTGCTCGATATCTGGCAAGGCACAAACAAAACAGTCATATTTGTCACGCACCACATTGATGAAGCAGTTTATCTAGCAGATCGCGTGATTATTCTCACAGCGCGTCCAGGAAGGGTGTTAGAAAGTGTCAAAATTAATATGCCACGTCCGCGCGATGTGATTAGCACAGAATTTGAACGTCATCGTGCTATGTTTGTCGAACATTTACGCTCAGAAGTCACTAAAGCTTTTGCCGAACAAGAATTAGCCGAAATGCTCGATACTCGCATTAAGTAGTGGCTAGTGACTAGTGATTAGTGATTAGTGACTAGTGATTAGTGATTGACTAACAACTAGCAACTAGCAACTAGCAACTAACAACTAACAACTAACAACTAACAACTAGCAACTAGCAACTAACAACTAACAACTAGCTAGTTATTCAATTGCAGATGCAAAAATCACTTCAGTTATTTCAAGATATTGCTAAACAAATCACAAAAAGTTGGTTAACAGAGAAACCGAACATTGATGTTTGGAAGTATGCTGAATCTGCGCATGAAGAATCAAATCCATATAAACGCAATGTTTTGCAATGGCGGCGTTTAATTTCTTCGGTGAAAGATCCTTTAGAAACTTTTCCTGGCGAACCTGTTGATTTAATTGGTTTCGTGCAGCCTGTAATAAATTCACCTGAGCAATTCATCCTAGCTCGACACGTCATTCGTTGTTGTTTAGCTGATACAGTACCCCTGGGATTACCTGTTTACACACCCAAGGCAGCAAGATTTACTTCTAACTCATGGTTGCGGGTACAAGGTCATTTCGGAGTTGAAAAGATCCACACAAAATCAACTTTAGTCATCGTTCCTCAAAAAATTAAATCTATTTTTCAACCTAAAAAAGTTTACATTAATGGTGTATTTTAACTATCCAAGATGACTCGCGATCGCTCCGCAACAATGAGTCAGTGCAAGCGAAGAAGTTAAAAATTAGTGAGAAGCGCATGAATTCATCACTAAATTATCTGAGATGTCTTTATGCGGAAAAAATCGAATTGCTTGCTCTGCAACCGCTAACTCAACTCGCGCTCCCACGGGTAAAACTATTTCTGCAGATGTGCGTGCGTGTAATCTTTTACCAGATGAAGTTTGCAAACAGTAGCGGTATTCGCGCCCTAAAAATCTCCGAGTGTGAATAATCACAGGAGCATTATCAACACGCTGTAAGATCAAATCTTCTTCGCGAATCATCAAGTCTCCTACTTCTTGTTTATCTGCTGTCTCTTTTTTCACTTTGAAACAGCCAATTTCGGTTTCCCATAATTGCCCAATACGTTTAGCTGGTAAAAAGTTCGCACGAGTGACAAATTCTGCAACAAAGCGTGTTTGTGGATGAGTATATACTTCTTCTGGCGTGCCTAATTGTTCTATGTTTCCTTGACGCATGACGGCAACTTTGTCAGCGATCGCCAGGGCTTCTTCTTGATCGTGAGTAACGAAAACACTTGAGATTCCTGTTGCTTTTAAAATTTCCCGTAACTCTTCGCGTAAGCGCAAGCGTACTTGCACATCAAGATTACTCAAAGGTTCATCTAATAAAATTAGTGCTGGTTCTGGTGCTAAGGCTCTTGCTAAGGCAACACGTTGCTGTTGTCCGCCAGATAATTCATGCGGATAGCGTTTTTCTAATCCTGCTAAACCAACAAGTTCTGTTAGTTGATCGACGCGATCGCTACACTTTTTACTGGAGCGCAAACCAAAAGCAATATTCTCAGCAACTGTCAAGTGCGGAAACAATGCGTAGTCCTGAAACACCATTCCTACCGATCGCTGTTCTGGGGGTATCCAATGTCTACCAGCGACAATCTTTTCAGCAATTTTGATTCTCCCTGATTGCGGACGCTCAAACCCAGCAATCAACCGCAACAATGTTGTTTTGCCACAACCTGAGGGACCTAATAAACCGAGTAAATCTCCTTGAAGAAGACTGAAACTGACATTCACAACAGCTGGTTTTGATGTTTGGTGGAACTGTTTAGTTACGCCATCTATACGAAGAATTACTTGCTCCTGCTCCATGAAACTCAATTAACCTCCTGCTATTGCTCTTGAGAAAGCATAAATAAAGTTGATCCAAAGGAAACTAACAACATCGTCAATGCTGCTGCTGCTGCATCACTAAAAGCTACATTTTCTGTTGCCGTCCAAATTTTTGTTGCGAGTGTTGAAAAGCCAATTGGCGCGAGTAACAATGTTGCTGGTAATTCCTTAATTGCTGTCAAAAATACCAACATTGAGCCACTTAATATTCCTGGGCGAACGAGTGGTAAGGTAATTTCTCGCAAAGTCTGCCACGGAGTTCTACCTAACACTTGAGCAGATTCTTCCAGTTGGGGGTTTACCTGAAGCAGCGAACTACGTACTGTGCCGACAGATTGCGGTAAAAATAAGACTAAATAGGCAAAAACCAAAATTGGTACAGTTTGATAAATCCAAGGAAGATAGTTAGCACCTAGAAATACAAGTGATAAAGCGACGACAATGCCTGGTAGTCCAAAGCCGATGTAGCTACAGCGCTCGATGATCGCAGTTATACGGCTAGGAAAGCGCACTGCCAAAATTGCTACTGGTAAAGCACAAATTGTTGCAGCGATCGCAGCTAATACTGATGCCCAAATTGAGTTAAGTGCGGGTTGCACCATATCTTGAGCTAAATTAACGGCATCTCCACCACCAACACTTAAGCCTCGTATCAACCAAAACAAAGCTACACCAACTGGTAATACTAAACCAATCAGAGTGATAGCTGTGCAAAACAAAAGTGCTGGAAGCTTCCAATATCCTAGTTTGACTTGTGAAGTACGTCGGGAAGCACGACGACTGTAATACCTCGCACGCGATCGCGCCTTGTTCTCTAACCACAAAATTCCTAGCACTAAGACAACTAAAACTAAAGCTAGTGCAGCGGCTAAATTGCGGTTAAAACTCGACCTGTATTGCAGAAAGATGACTCGTGTAAATGCATCAAACCGCATGAGTGAGGGTGTGCCAAAATCTCGTAAAGCGTACAAAGCCACTAAAAGTGAACCTGCAACTATCGAAGGACGCAACTGTGGTAAGATGACGCGAAAAAAGGTCGCTCGTTTACTATATCCCAAACTCAGTGCGGCTTCTTCCATAGCAGGATCAATTCCGTGTAATCCCGCACGTACACTCAATAAAATATATGGGTAAGTAAATAAAGTAATCGCTAAAATCGTGCCAAACCAACCATAAATGCTCGGTAGCTCTTGCACTCCCAGTGGTTCTAGTAGTAGTTGTAATAAGCTTCCTCGTGGTCCAAACGCTGCAATTAGTGCAAAACTACCCACATAACTCGGTACCGCTAAAGGGAGAGTCGTCACAATTAACCAAAACCGCCGCCAAGGTAAATCCGTTCTAACTGTCAAAAAAGCAAGTGGAATAGCAATTAAGGCAGAAAATAAGGTGACTCCTGCTGCCATTCCGGCGCTGTTGATTAATACAGTGACAGTTCGAGGGCGCAAAAGTAAATCTGCTAATTCTTCTATGCCTACACCCGCAGTCCGAATCACTAAATACGTTAAAGGAATGACAATTGCAACGGCAGTAATTGCACCTGTAATCAGTAAAAATAACGGCGGTTTATGAGCTGTGATCCCTCTAGAAATTTGCATAGTTAGTCAAATCTGCCTTGAAATGTGGTCGTAGTGCCCGTTGTTCGCAACGAGTACTCGTGCTATCAACGTCATAAACTCTAAATTACATCTGCGAAGTTGTTGCACCATGTTAAAGTTAATTCTTATAACTAATTTCCTTCTACATTTTTGATTAGATAAGAAAAATTCTCACTATATTTTGAGAATCATAAGCCAATCTTTTAAACACAGTAAGGAAAGCCAGCAAGTCTTCCCTATAACTTATTGAAAATGATTATGCTTATCTTGCCAAGTAAACTTTTAGGAAAAAAGCAACTAAAGAAGTAGATATTGCAACTTATTCGCAAGCATATGCCGCAATACAGCTTTATTGCGTTGTGGAAAATATTTTTTGGCGCTGTGCTTCGTACAACATTAAAGCCGCTGCGATCGCTACATTCAAAGATTCGACTTCAGCATTTTGCGGAATTCTGACACAAAAATCGCTTTGTGCGACTAATTGAGAAGATAAGCCTGCACCTTCATTACCTAGCAAAATTAAACTAGGACGCTGCCAATCGACTTCCCAGTAAGTTAACGGCGCATCTGCTTGTGTTGCTACAACTTGCATTGCTGCTTGTTGACATTTGCTCACTGTTGTCATTAAATCGGAACTGACGGCGATCGGTAAGCGAAACCATTGTCCTGCTGTCGCTCTTAACACTTTGGGATGATACATATCTACACTATTTGCATTCAGCCATAATCCACTCGCGCCCGCAGCAGTAGCCGTGCGGATGATTGTACCGATGTTGCCTGGATCTTGGATATTTTCTAAAGCTAGTGCTAAACCACTATAAGGTATTTGCGCATGATGCGAACTGCGGTGTGCTGTTGCGACAACGCCATCAGGGTTGACTGTTGTGGCGATCGCTTGCAAAACGTCTTCACTGACAATTTCCCCGCGTTGGGCTTGCTGAGAGGCTTGTTGCCATAGTATCGGGTTGCGACTTTGCCACTGTGGAGTACAGCAGATGGTTGCCAATGGGTATTTTACGCGACAAGCTTCTTGCAGTAAGTGCGTTCCTTCGATTAAAAACACGCCTTGATCGCGCCGTTCTTTTGCGGAATGCAATTTCCGTAACTGCTTGACCAGAGGATTTTGCAAACTGGTGAGCATACAATCTGTAGCAGTCAATTGCCGAATGAATTTAAAGTTATCAGCTACAGTGTACTTTTTCAAGCGTGAATGCTGTGCCCTGGAATTTTCCTGCGAGTGCGATCGCACGTTTTTAGATAGATGATGGTAGCTGAGTCGTATTTGCCCCCTAAATCCACGCCACTTGATACAACGGGGGGAACTCCCAAGGGCGCACTGGTTCCCCAACTTTGGGGTACTTTTACTTTAATCGTATCCTTTGTAATATGGCATTCCTAAATCATTCGTGAACACCTCTATCAAGGGCATCGATAATCAACATTGGCTTGTTTTCAAGCACCGCAATTCTGACAATCTGTTGCTAAATATTGTCACATTCTTTGGCATCGTTGGCGAACACGCAACGCATAAACTACTGCGAATCGATCCTAAAACGGCTAAAATTTATACCTAGCCCAAAAGACAAAGAAAGACGTACAGAAGCTTTTACGCGATTACACTGATGGAGAACAAGCAAAATTAGACGATAGAAATTTTGTGATTCAACTCGTGCAGGATATCAACAAGCTTAACCTGATTGCGTATGAAGCAATTAAACCGACTAGCTTGCAAGTTTCTTTAGCATCATTCTTACTAAGAGCATAATACAATTGCTCAACACATTTTCATGTTGAGTCCACAAAAAATGCGGAACCCGGGACTTGAACCCGGAAGCCTTGCGGCACTAGAACCTGAATCTAGCGCGTCTGCCAATTCCGCCAGTTCCGCATGGAGTTTATTAAAGCAGCTTTTTATTATCTCTCAGTTTTAGCTCAAAGTCAAGAAAGGAAAGTTTACTTAATCAAAGGTTTCTTATAAGATCACATGAAACAATAAAAAACAACCGTGTAAATACTCTTTTCTTAAAAAGACGATGAAATTAATATGCGATGACTCACAATGTTTAACTTTTGCAAATGTCAATGTAGAATCAAAACCAACTTTGAACTTGTAAAAGTACTTAATTATTTATGGAGGATAGACCTATTACTACCTCTGATGGTTTGAAAGACACACACACACAGTCTGATGCTGACGCTGCTGTTCTACAGATTTGGGGAAAGCATCTTCTCAAAGGTCATGTCAATATTAGTGGAGCAAAAAATTCTGCGCTGACAATCATAGCCGCAGCCCTGCTTTGTCCTCAAGATTGCCGCATTCGCAATGTTCCTAAACTAGTAGACGTTATGCGAATGGAGCAGATTTTAACGGCTTTGGGAGTCAAGATTGATCATCAGCAAGATGTTTTAGACATCAATGCCAGTACGATTAGTCACTCTAAAGCTCCTTACGAAATAGTTAGCCAGCTACGAGCGAGTTTCTTCATTATTGGTCCATTACTGGCAAGATTGGGAGTAGCACGCATTCCTCTACCTGGTGGTTGTACCATTGGCGCTCGACCTGTTGACCTTCATGTTCGGGGTTTACAAGCAATGGGAGCTGATGTTCAAATCGAACATGGTATTGTCCATGCCTATGTAACTGGTAGTCAACGCAAGTTAAGAGGAGCAAAAATTTACTTAGATTATCCCAGCGTTGGTGCGACAGAAACGATTATGATGGCTGCTACTCTGGCAGAGGGAGAAACAACAATTGAAAATGCAGCACAAGAGCCAGAAGTTGTAGACTTAGCAAATTTCTGTCAAGCAATGGGCGCTCGCATCCGAGGAGCAGGAACAAATACAATTACAATCGCTGGAGTTCCCAGCTTGCATTCTACAGACTATACGATTAATCCAGACCGGATTGAGGCTGGAACTTTCCTAGTCGCAGGTGCAATGACACATTCTGAAATTAGCTTATCTCCAGTTGTTCCCGAACATCTGACTGCGGTTATTGCTAAACTCCAAGAAACTGGTGCTCAAATTATCACTGAATCATCTGACTGCTTGCGGATTCTTCCTGGAGACAGCATTAAAGCAACCGATATTGAAACCTTGCCTTATCCTGGGTTTCCTACTGATATGCAGGCGCAGTTTATGGCTTTGCTAACACTGAGTGAAGGCAATAGCTTAATCACGGAAACGGTTTTTGAAAACCGCATGCGTCATGTGGCAGAACTTAATCGTATGGGAGCAGATATTCGCGTTAAAGGCAACCACGCACTCGTGCGAGGAGTTTCTATGTTATCTGGTGCACCAGTAGTAGCAACTGACCTCCGTGCTTCTGCAGCACTTGTTTTAGCTGGATTAGCAGCTGATGGTAAAACAACCATTCAGTGCTTGCACCATCTAGACCGAGGATATGAACAATTAGAAACTAAACTGCTAGCGTTAGGCGCAAAACTAGAACGTATTCCCGCGATTGGAGATATCAGTGGTGTTTGTTTGACAAGCGATCCCGTTTTATCTGAAAAGGATTAACATTTTTGTAGCTTTAGAAGAACTAGCAAGTTTTTTCCACTTTCGGTGTCATTTATGTGGTTTTACGACTACTGACTTCAGGTTTTAACTATACTATGAGCGCTATATCTTAAATGAAAATACGCTGAGATCAGTAAAGATTTGACATTTAGTGTATACCGGAAGTCGGGTAGCTTTATTGACCAATACAAGAGGATAGACTTGAGCTGGCAATGTTTTTGTACTTGCCTATAGTTTTTCAGGTGCTTGTAGTAAATGATTGTCAAACCTTAGTGGAAAAGCTTTGTTCGTTATACTGAACACATAACATCGCATTAGGCTAATCACACCTAGCGGCAATTCCTTTATTCTTTCTCAAGCCAAAACGACGCATGTTTTCTACAATTCAGCTAATTGGTTTAAAAGCCGACGAGTTTCGTCATCCATTAGATTTAGAAGCTACCAAAGCTCTCAAGCAGATTCCTGGCGTTGATATTTTAGTGCGTAATCTGCTAGGGCAAATGGCAGAACAGTTTTTTTATGTAGAAAATATTGCCTCAAGTATTCTGGTAGGAGAGCAACAACTACCTCAGTTTCACAAGCTACTAGTAGAAGCTTGTCGAGTATTGGATCTTGAACCACCACAATTGTATGTCCGTCAACATCCAGTACCCAATGCTTACACGTT
This sequence comes from Gloeocapsopsis sp. IPPAS B-1203, assembly GCF_002749975.1. NCBI lineage: Bacteria > Bacillati > Cyanobacteriota > Cyanophyceae > Chroococcidiopsidales > Chroococcidiopsidaceae > Gloeocapsopsis > Gloeocapsopsis sp. IPPAS B-1203. The sequence continues at coordinate 182,152 of NZ_PEIG01000008.1, forward strand.
TGCTATGCGTGGAAAGCAGCCATTTATTGTCATACATACTTCTTTGTTAGAGTTGCTGACTCCAGAAGAAATTCAAGCAGTTATTGCTCATGAATTAGGTCATCTTAAATGCGATCATGGAGTGTATCTTACCTTAGTGAATTTGGTGGTATTAGCAGCAGGGCAGTTACCAAATTTCGGTGGCTTTGTTGCTCAAGCACTACAAGCACAACTTTTAGAGTGGGTAAGATGCGCAGAATTTACGTGCGATCGCGCAGCATTACTTGCAACTCAAGATCCCAAAATTGTGATGTCACTTTTGATGAAGTTGTCTGGCGGTTCGCCAACACTAGCACCACAACTCAATTTAGATGCTTTTCTCGCTCAAGCACGCGCCTATGACGATATCAGTAATACTGAAATGGGAGAAGTCTTAAAATCAGCGCGGACATCTCAATTAACTCATCCCTTACCAGTACTACGCGCAAGAGAAATAGATCGCTGGGCATCAAGTCGAGATTATCAAAACTTGTTAGAAAGTCACACTATGCACTATAATCATAAAGCTGCACCCAAGGGCGGGTGGCGAAACTGGTAGACGCACCACACTCAAAATGTGGCGACCTTGCGGTCATAGGAGTTCGATTCTCCTCCTGCCCACTTCAATACTAGATAAAAGCAGATAGATGCATACTGTTTTGCAAGATACGACAGTGGAGACTGACGTAATGAGCTGATATTTGTAGAAGTAGCTCGTGATTCAATCATGACATTGATAGGAACGCTGCATCTATCTTTCTCATTCGCGTTAATCTCAGTCGAGATCTACGTCTTTTCAATTGTCAACTCAAAAGCAAAACAAAATACTTAAACTTACTGAATTTTTAGCTTCAATCAGAATTTAGTAAATTTCTTAATTGTAGACACAAAATTAGTCTATTTTACTACCGTATATTTCCGGCTTTAGCAGTAGCTTTTTAGTATAAATTTAGCAAAATTTATCAGTAGAATTGCGCTTGGATAACAAGTGGATCTGACGCTAGTTTCTTTTAATGTTTGCTATAACAGGTTACTTAACAAAAGTTAATCATAGCCTCGTCTATAAAAAGACATGGTTAAAAAATGCTAAAAAGTGTTGTCATCAGAGAAGGGAACTTTTGCTTTTTTAGGAAACTCAATAGTTCTTTAAAGGATTCACAGTTGTTTGTTGTTAAACAGGCGATCGCGCTTTGTACAGAGTAAAAATGATTATCAAATGATTGTTCAAACTGATAAGGCTATTAGTATTGCCAAATCAAAAAGTCATACAGATGATGAATTGTCAAAGCTACTAACCGAAGACGGATATCTACATTAAGGAGTGAAAGTATGAAGCAAGCGTCTGCATCTAGTCGTCAACCCCTCAAAATTCGTGCTCGTGTTAAAAAAAGTCTTTTGCTTGCTGTATTAGGAATATTAAGTGCATCAAGCTTGATTTTGCAACAACACATGACTCAAGCTGTCGCTGCTGAACAAAACCAGGTTGCCACAAGTAGTACTTGGCAAAACGCCTCTTTCCCTGTAGAAAATTTTCAAGCTTATTCTTCTCCCTTTGGTTATCGTCGTTCTGCTACTGGCGGGTCAGGATGGGAGTTTCATAGAGGGCTAGACTTTGCCGCACCCCAAGGAAGTTATATTCGTAACTGGTGGTCAGGAAAAGTTATTAAAGTCTCGGATCGTACAGCTTGTGGAACTCATATTGTTGTTCAATCAGGTGATTGGGAACATACCTATTGTCATATGAAAGGTCATGTTGAAGCTCAAGGTGGTAATCGCTACTTCATTGACCGTGAGGGTGGAATTCAAATTTGGGAAGGTCAGTATATTGACAGTGGCGTACGAATTGGTCGAATAGGAATGACTGGACGCACTACAGGTCCTCATCTTCACTGGGGACTTAAGTACGCAAATAATTATGTAGATCCCGCACTTGTTCTGAGAGCTATGTATGCTCAGCAATCGGGGAGATCGCTACAATCTTCAGCCAAGATTCAATAAGCTATTACCTATGCTGTGCTTTGAACAGAGCAGAGTAGGAAATTGTGTACTTGGTTCAAGTAAGAAGAGAACTAAAAGTCTTAATAAATTTCTTTCTATTGCACAACCTTGACAAAAAGCCGATGAGTTCTATGAAACTTATCGGCTTTCGACTTTGGGAGTATTCTAGTTGTCATCAACTAGCAACAAGTACATCTTGTTGAGATTGCTTGTATTCTGCTACGATTTTCCGAAATTCATCGCCGTCAATGGTTTCTTGTTCGATAAGTAAATCTACCAATCGATCCATAAGAACGCGGTTGTCTTGGAGAAGTTTCAACGCTTGTTGGTGGCAATGGGAAATAATCTGCCTAATTTGAGCATCTACACGTGCTGTAATTTCCTCAGAATATTCTGAGCGAGTCATTAAGTCACGCCCTAGAAAGACCTCGCTGTTCTGATTCTCAAGCGCAAGTAAACCTAAGTCAGACATCCCAAAGCGAGTTACCATCTGCTTTGCTAAGTTTGTCAGTTGTTGTAAATCTTGACCTGCACCAGTTGTAACTTCTTCTTTCCCAAACACAATTTCTTCGGCTGCTCGTCCGCCAAGCGTTGCAGTAACTCTTGCTAAAAGCTGAGCGCGAGAAACCAACCCTTGGTCTTCATTAGGAGTAAACCATGTTAGTCCTCTGGCTTGTCCGCGCGGAATCAGTGTAACTTTCTGCACGGGATCGTGGTCTTTCAAGAGCGTAGCAAGCAATGCATGACCTACTTCGTGGTATGCAATTAAGCGTTTGCTCTTGCTATCGACTAGCGGTGTTCCTTCCATCCCTGCGACAACTCGGTCAATCGCATCATCAATCTCTAACAATGAGATTGCTTCTTTACGTCGTCTGGCTGTCAAAATTGCCGCCTCGTTGAGCAAGTTGGCTAAATCTGCTCCTGTAAATCCTGGTGTCCGTCTTGCTACTGCGTCTAATGACACATTCGCGTCCAGTTTCTTATTTCGTGCATGTACTTGGAGAATTTCTTGACGTCCTTTAACATCGGGAGCGTCCACAATAACTTGACGGTCAAATCTTCCAGGACGCAGTAATGCAGAATCTAAAACATCAGGACGGTTCGTTGCAGCAATAATGATAATTCCTGTATTGCCTTCAAATCCATCCATTTCTGTGAGTAACTGATTGAGCGTTTGTTCGCGCTCATCGTTACCACCGCCGATACCTGCTCCACGTTGTCTTCCTACTGCATCAATCTCATCGATAAAGATTAAGCAAGGCGCACTGTCTTTGGCTTTTTTGAATAAGTCACGGACGCGGGAAGCACCAACACCAACAAACATTTCGACAAATTCACTACCAGAGATACTGAAAAATGGTACTCCAGCTTCGCCGGCGATCGCTTTAGCCAGAAGTGTTTTACCTGTTCCTGGCGGTCCGACTAACAGCACACCTTTGGGAATACGAGCACCAATCGCTGTAAAGCGTTCAGGTTGTTTAAGGAAGGTGACGACTTCTTGTAGTTCTTCTTTGGCTTCTTCAATTCCAGCAACATCAACAAAGGTAATCCCAGTTTTTGATTCCATTTGAAATCGAGCGCGGGATTTACCGAAGTTCATTGCTTGATTGGATGCGTTGCTCGATCGCCGTAAAAACAATAACATCAAAGCCATCAATGGCAAAATCCATAGCAAGTTTGCCAAGATGCCAATGGCAACTCTACTATCAGCAGAAGACCTTACTTCAAAATCAACTTGGTTCGCCCGCAGTCTTTCAGTTAATTCTGGATTTTGGTCGAGTAGTGGGATCTCTTGCGGTGGAGCATCTGCTTGTTGTCCTTCAAGTTGAACTCTAGCAACTCGTTGAGTTGGATCAATTTCAACTCGTTCGACTTGACCTGCATCAATTCTTTCTAGTAATTCACCATATGTGAGAGCGTTAGGCTCTCTTCTTTGCGCTAGTGCTGGGCTTGCCACGAGCGTAGACTGTAACATAATCCAGCCTGCGGCGATCGCACCAGTAAAAGCTAAACCGCTTGCCGGTCTTTGGCGCATCAATGCTTTTTTTTGCGAACCTCTCATATTGATTGCCCTTTGTCTACTGCTTTAACCCAAGCACTTGCATTTGAGCGTTCTGCCTGAGCGTGAATAAAAATTTAAAATTTATCTTGTCAAGATCTAGTTTAGCTTTCCTATAACTCCCTCTAGTATCACTAATAGCTCAATTTCTTGCGCTGGCATAACTTGAGATTTGACACAACCGTAATAAGTTCCCTATAATTAAATCATACTCATAACGACTTCGCTTATACGAATTGACGAAAAAGAACTGTTTAGACGTTGCACTCAATCAAGGATTTTGCTCCGAAGATGGATAACCGTATTTAAGTATTAACGAGATTAATTAGCGTTTTAGTAAACTTCTTCAAGGAGCAATTCAATGGTCAAAATTGTAGGAATTGGTGGTAGTTTAAGACCTGACTCTTATAGTCAACTGGCTTTAAGCTTAGCAGCAAGGCGAATTGAGGCTTTGGGTACAGAAGTTGAAGTTCTCGATCTTAGGCAAATGAAATTACCATTTTGCGATGGAGGAGATGACTATTTAGACTATCCTGATGTAGCCAAACTGCAGAATACAGTCAAGCAAGCTGACGGTTTAATTTTGGCGACTCCAGAGTATCACGGTAGTGTAAGTGGTGTTCTAAAGAATGCTCTAGACCTGATGAGCTTTGAGCAGCTAGATAGCAAAGTTGTTGGATTGATTAGCGTCCTCGGAGGTCAGTCTAATAGCAACGCATTAAATGATTTGCGAGTCATTATGCGTTGGGTACACGCTTGGGTAATTCCCGAACAAATTGCAGTTGGACAAGCATGGAAAGCTTTCAGTTCTGATGGAAAAATTTTAGATGAAAAACTTTCCCAGCGTTTCGATCAATTTGCTCAGAGTTTAGTGGAAAATACACGCAAGCTGCAAGGCGTTGCATAGCATGAGGTCTGATTGAGGTTATGTGTTTCCTGTTATAGCAATTGGTCATAGTTAACATCATAAAACTTTAGACCAGTTGCTTGCAGGACATTTTGACTTTAATAATGGCAAACCTTTCTAGTTTAGACTTATATTAAACCAATTCACAACCGTAATTTTATTGTTTTTTTTGATGAGTTTTGAAATCTACCCAAATATTTCCGTAAAATTACTATTGATTGCCGAAGAAGACTGCAATAGCGTGATAACAGTGTAATAGATGTACTTCTCGTACTGTGAGAGAGTATTGCAATGCCAGACTCAGGTTCAGAGCCTTCTTTACCCTCTACGAAGTACACGTTTCGTCGCCGGAAACAGATTCCTCTTCAAACAGAAGTTTTGTGGAAAATTGAACGTGGGATTGTACGCACGTCTACTTGGACAGAAGATGGTACGTTAATTGTCTTAGGTTATTGGGGATCTGGTGAAGTTGTAGGGCAAGCAATATCTCGTATTCGTCCTTTTCAAATTGAATGCTTGACTGATGTAGAGTGTAGCGCTTTACCGTCTCATACATGGGGAAACATTTTAGAAGACGTTGTACAGCAGATGCAACAAACTGAAGAATTAATCCGGATCATCCGCAGAGAATCAGTTGCACTGAAATTGTGGGAGTTTTTGATTTGGCTTGATAAAAAATTTGGTTGTGATGTTAAGCAGGGGCGGCGGCTAGATTTACCTATTACTCATCAGGACATAGCAGATACAATTGGCTCAACAAGAGTAACAGTGACAAGAATGTTGCGACAATTCGCAATAGAAGGAAAAATCCTGCGTCAGGGGTGGAGCATTATTATGTATGATTCTGATTTATTGGAGATGAGTAGAATTAAGTGAGTTGTTCGGGCAGGCAAAATAGCCTACCCTAAAGTTAAAGATTTTTAGTGATGATGGTGTTCGTGGTGATGGTGGTGATGGTGATGCGCCTGTACTGCTGCTAAGTGAGGATTGACTGCGATCACTTGCTCTGAAAGTAAAGCAGCAATTTGAGGATTAGCCCATTCTGCAGCCATTTTCAGAAAATCAGGGTGATCGTTCACACAAGGCATTTGCACATAAGTGATATTTTTGTGCTGGCGCTGCAAAGCATGAATAATATGATCGACATCGAGTAAAGTTTCATGATTTTCAGTAGCAAAGCCAATTGGCATAAACACAATCGCTTTAGCGCCAAGTTCAATCAAGTTTTTTGCAGCTACTGTCGCATTAGGCTGCGTCCATTCAATCAGCGGCGTGTCATGGTTCAGCCAGCCTACAGAAATCAGAGGATAGCGGTAGATTAATTGTTCTCTGACTTGCTCGTATAGTGCTTCACTTTCTGTAATTCCAGAAGTAAATCCTTTTGCCTTGTGCGGACAGCCGTGATTCATTAACACGATACCAATTTGGGAAGGTAGGTATGCTGCAGCCAGATCGCTAGCAATTTTTTCCTCAACCAGACGTGCCATTAAACCAATATAGGCAGATTCATTGTAAAAAGAGGGAATATAACGTTGAGCTTTGACCCAGTGTTCTTCACCGTCAGTCAGTGCTAAAGCTTTGTTGACTTGTTCTACTGCGATCCCGCTTGTGAAAATTGAATCAACAACGAGTAAGGGGTAAATCAGAATTTTGTCAAATCCTTGATCTTTAATCTCTGCTAAGACTTGTTCTGGAAGGAAGGGCGCACAGAAGTTAAATGCTTTGAATACTTGAACGCGATCTCCCCACTGTTGTTGTAAGTGCTTTTCAATGCCTGCACGTTGCTGCTCAAAAATGGCATTATGAGGAGAGATAAAGTGATCGTGTTGATGATCCCACTCATGGCGATCAAACAGCGCTAGTACTTTAGCTAAAGGTGGATAAATCCATGTTGGTACTGGGGCAAATTTAGCGGTCAGTAAATTTAAAGCTTGTTCGTTGTAGTTAGCAAAATCTTCGTAACTCTCGACTTCGCCGTAGCCCATCAGCAAGACGGCAACTCGGTCATTGCTAAAATGAGCAGATACTTGTTGTTGCTGTTTTTCAGGGATGGCAACCAATTTACATTCCTCGATGAAATTAATATGTAAACTTTTTAGTACGGTAGGTACTTGAAGCGCCTAACGATGCTGTCCATAGCTCACTAAGTACCGACACTATACCTAGGTTAACATCCCCGTAGGGGGCATAGCAGGTTTGTGCTGATCAGTTTTACAATCCTAAAATTAGCCGCGCTGTCCACAGATAAATTAAGACGCCCAAAACGTCAACTGCAGTTGTAATGAATGGTGCTGACATCAAAGCGGGATCGAGTTTGAGGGAACGAAACAAAAAGGGTAATGCTGAACCTGCGAAGGAAGCCAAAATGGCAATGGCAAATAAACTCACTCCAACTGCGATCGCGACTGCTAGATTACCTTGTAAAAAATAAGCCCACACTGTTACAACAACAGCTAGCATAACTCCTAAAACTACGCCGGCAAGAGTTTCCCGCGATATGACTCTAAGAAACTTATTAATTTGCACTTCGTTGGTACTTAAGCCACGAATGACGACTGTAGAAGATTGCGCCCCCACATTACCACCAGTGTCAATTAGTAAGGGAATAAATGCTGCTAGTGCTACAACTTGTTCGAGAACTTCTTCTTCATTTTGAATAACTACTGCAGTCGCTGTATTTGTGATCAATAAAATCATTAGCCAAACGACACGTTTACGAGCAACAGTAAATAAGTTAGTTTGAAAATAATTACCACCACCGGCTTGAACGCCACCTAGAGTATAAATATCTTCGGTAGTTTCTTCTTCTAAAATATCGATGACATCATCAACAGTCACGATCCCAACTAAACGTCGTTCGGTATCTACGACAGGTACAGCTAAGAAGTCATAATCTTTGATGATACGCGCAACTTCTTCTTGATCGGTTTCGGTGTAGACGTGTACAGCATCCCGTGTCATGATCTCGCCAATAGTCTGATTGGGTTGGGCTGTCACAAGATCCCTAAGTGATAGGATGCCTACAAGTCTTCGTGCTGCATCTGAAACGTATAAGTAATAGATAGTTTCAGTAACATTGGCAACACTACGAATACGCTCTAATGCTTGAGCAACAGTCATTCCTTCTTTTAAAGATATATACTCTGGGGTCATAATGCGCCCAGCAGTATTGGGCTTGTAGCCTAAAAGTAAAGAAGTTGCTTGTCGTTCTTCAGGGCTTAGTTGCGTTAGCAGTCGCCGAACAATTTTTGCAGGCAATTCATCAAACAGACGCGCCCGATCGTCAGGTGACATTTTGTCAACAATATCCAAGACATCTTGGTGTTTGAATTCCTCAATTAGCTTTTGTTGAATAGTAGGATCAAGATACTCATAGACTTCTATTGCCTCATCTTTAGAAAGCAAGCGAAATGCGATCGCCTGCATGGCTTCTGGTAAACCCTCAATCGCTTCTGCAATATCTACAGGTTGTACAGGGACAAGTAAAGCTTTAGCACCTTGAAAATTTTGCTGCTCTAATAGTGTCTGTAACTGCATACGAACTAACTCTCGTAGTTCTTCCCGCGACGCAGTTTGAGGGTGATTAGCGTTGTAGTCTTGAGTCAAGGTGAACCTCCTTCTGAGTCAAATAAAGTGCGCAGCTATATCAGCGCAAGGCTTAATAACTTGACAGAATTACAAAGATATTAATCGAAGATTAAGCAACTACCCTTTTGATAGCGAGGATGTTCGTTGTTTACACTTATCCCTTTACTAAGTTACTCAGTAATGGATTTTCTAGGATATTAAATTGCAGCAGTAATACAACGACAATCGTGTAAACAGTAGACGAAATTAAGCCAATCAGTAAATCTTTCTTGAGACTTCGTTCTGATTGTTGTAGAACATCAGCAGCCCCAAATTGCATCAGTAGAAAACCTGCAATATTAGAAATCCAATAGCCTACTATCGAAAAAGGCAAAAATAAATCTGCATTAAACAAACCAAAAATATAACTAAAAAAATAGGCAATTGGTAAATTAAAAAACAGATCGTTCCACCAAGACAGTGGCGATAGCATATATCCCAAAATAAAAATAAGACTCCCTCTTAACTTAATTAACATTAATCACGATCCTTGTGACAAGAAAATGACAGGTTTATGACATTGTGAGGGGTAATTTGATTGTAAAAGTAGATCCTTGGGCATAGGTACTACTAACATTAATCTGCCCACCATGAGCTTGCACGAGTTGCTGGGCAATCGCAAGTCCTAAACCAAAACCACCACTTTTTCTAGTGCGTTCAGTATCAACACGATAAAACCGTTCAAAAATATAAGGCAAATCTTGGGAAGGAATGCCAATCCCACTATCTTCAACTACGATTTCTGCCCAACGCGATCGCACAGCAAGACGCAACTGCACTTTACCACCAGCAGGAGTATACTTAAAGGCATTATCTAGCAAGTTCATCACTGCCTGGTGAATTAAACTATAATCTGCAAAAATTTTGACTGGATACGGTGGCAAGTTTGTCGTAAAAATCAGTGCATTTGTATTGTTTTCTACTTGGTATCGTGCTATTTCTTGTAGTAATTGAGTTAGATCAATTTCTTGTAAAGATTCAGGCGCAGCAATTCCTTGCTGTCGCGCTAGTAGTAATAAATTGCTAACCAAGGTACTCATTGATTTAGCAACTTCGACAATCTTTTCTAGACGGAAACGTTGCTGAGAACTATCTTCTGAGAGTAGTCCAACTTGTGCATTGCTGAGAATTGCTGCAAGTGGTGTACGTAGTTCGTGGGAAGCATCGGCGGTAAAGCGTTGTAATTGAATGTAAGCTTGACGAATTGGCTGCATTGCTAATCCTCCCAAAAACCAACCCGTCAACGCAATAATGAATATTGTGATTGGTACTGCTAAAGCTAAAAATAATCGTAATTGACTAAGCGAATCTTGTGCAGCAGCTAAAGGTGTTGCAATTTGCAAATAACCAATAACAGTGTCATTTTTTTCGACAACTAATGTTACTTGACGCAGCCAAGGCTGAAGCTGATTCGGTGTTGAATATTTAGTATTTTTAATTGTATGAAAACCAATTGCTGTTGTTAGTTGTGATGGTGGTGGAGTGCCAAAAAATCGGACAATTTGCTTTTGGGGATTGTACCAACGGGCATAAACTAATTCTGTATCTTCTGGTAAGGGATTATTACCTAACCAGGGAACATTTTCTAGGTCTACTCGCCGTTCTCCTGGTTCAAGGCGATAATCTACATTAGCAGCGATCGCCCGCGTTTTTTTGTAGAGTAGGCGATCGACAACTTCAAGTTCATCTTCAACTTCCTGATAATAGACAACAGTAGCGAAGACAACTAAGATACTTCCCATCGAGAGAGTAAACCAGCGTGCTAAATTTCGACGACTGCGGTTGAACATGACTAGAGATCAGGAATCGGGGGAGCAGAGGGTGGTAGGGTATGAGGGTATGAGGGTATGAGGGAAAAATAGTAATTAAATCTCTCAATCTCTACAACTCGCTTACTCACCTACTCTACAACGCTCCCACGCTCCTACTCTCCCACACTTCCACTAGTCACTAACCCCTAACCCCTCACTCCGGACTTCGTCCCGCTGCGCTAACACTCCTCACCCCTCTTCTTCCGGTGGATTTAAGCGATACCCCATACCATAAATTGTTTCAATCCAATCAGCCGCATTAATGCTTTGTAACCGCTGACGTAGTCGGCGGACTAAGGTTGTAACTGCATTACTTTCCGGTTCTGTACCCCATTCCCAAAGCGCTTCTTCAATTTGATCGCGAGTGAGTACTTGACGGGGATGGCGAAAAAAGTATTCTAGTAACTGAAATTCTCGTGTAGATAGTTGCACGGTTGTATGATTGCGTTCAACGGCAAGACTATTGAGATGTAATTGCAAGTCTGCCATCCGTAGCGTATCCCCTTGCCATAATGGCGATCGCCTGCCTAAAGCTCGAACTCGTGCTAAAAGTTCCATAATATCTGTAGGCTTGACTAGATAATCATCTGCGCCAGCATCTAAACCTGTGACTTTATCTGCTGTCGTATCCTTTGCTGTTAGCATCAACACAGGAGCAGTTTTACCAGCTTGGCGAAACTGTTGACATAAACTTAAACCACTGACACGCGGTAGCAGCCAATCCAAAATGAGTAAATCGTATTCTTTTTGAGATAATAGCCACTGTGCCGTTTCCCCATCTTCAACACCATCGACAATATGTCCAGCTTGCGACAAAGCAGCATAAAGTGGTTCTAATTGCGCGGGGTCGTCTTCTACGAGTAAGATTCTCATATAGCGCGATCGCCTACGAATGATGCACATAGTAAGTAAACAACACTCCAGCGTACGTCTGTCACCGGAAAGATTGTTACAAGATTCCTTTTGCGTCGCCGTATGACTTCATTTCGCTGGTTCAGAGCATTATATACACTTGGGCTAGAGTTTTTGCTAGCGCTACCTCTTCTTGGATGTGCCTTCTGGTTTGCCACGAGTGTGTTGACAGATCATGTACTGAGTCGTCCCTATGGTACAACGACTCAACTCGAAGCTGATACTCAACTTGAAGTGCATCTTTCTGTCACTGTCGTCGTTATTCAAGCTGAAGTCGATCAGCAACAAGGATTTACGAAAGTTGAAGTGATGACGAAAGACTCTGTATTGAAAAAGTTAAATTTCATTTTTCCCGTTACTGACTTTGACCAACTTGAAGCTACGATTGCTCAAGAACTCGGACTTTCACGCGAAAATGTCCGGAGATTGGTGCGTTATCAAGTCAGGAACTAACATAGAATTTGCTTCTAGCAAAGTAGGGAAGAAATGGGAATGGGTAATTGGTAATCGGCAGAAGTTACCAGGTGTCAGCCCTAGCTATTTTTATTACTAATTGGAGATGAATATGTTCTACTAAACAAGATAAAAGATTGTCTGTTCGCTATGAATATTTTTTAGCAAAATGACAACTAGCCAAAACAGAGATGAGCTAATTCAAGAAGCAAGAGCATTACTTGATAAATCGATTCTCTACTATCAAGGGCGTCCAGTAGGAACAGTAGCAGCAGACGATCCTGAGATGGATGCGTTGAATTACGATCAGTGCTTTGTACGTGATTTTGTTGTATCGGCGATCGCGTTTTTAACTGAGGGACAAATAGAAATCGTGCGTGATTTCTTGGTTGTGACGCTCAAACTACAAAGTCATGAAAAGGAAATGGACTGTTTTCGTCCAGGACCAGGGCTAATGCCTGCAAGTTTTAAAGTAGAATGCGTTGATGGCAAAGAACGCTTAATTGCTGATTTTGGCGAACACGCGATCGCCAGAGTCCCCCCAGTAGATTGCTGTTTGTGGTGGATCGTGTTACTACGCGCTTATGTGAAAGCAACAGGAGACATCAAACTCGCCCACCAAGCTGATTTTCAAGCAGGAATCAAACTTATTCTTGATTTGTGCTTAGTACATCGCTTTGCGATGTATCCGACGATGCTAGTTCCTGATGGTGCTTTTATGATCGATCGTCGGATGGGCGTTTATGGTCATCCTTTAGAAATTCAAGTTTTATTTTATGCAGCTTTACGTGCAGCTAAAGAGTTACTACTACCAGATAACAATGGCGATGAATATCTTGATGCTGTAAAACACCGTTTGGGAACTTTAGGATATCATATCCGCGAGTATTATTGGTTAAATTTACAACGTTTAAATGAAATTTATCGCTTTACTGGTGAAGAATTTGGGCACGAAGTTGCTAATAAATTTAATATTTACGCTGATTCTATCCCCGCTTGGTTAACAGAATGGTTGCCAGAAAATGGGGGTTATCTAGCCGGAAATTTAGGTCCAGGAAGAATGGATTTTCGCTTTTTTGCTTTGGGAAACTTGATGGCAATTTTAATTTCCTTAGCTAGTGAGGAAGAATCTCAACAAATCATGAATTTGATCGAAGATCGCTGGCACGATTTAGTAGGATATATGCCAATGAAAATTTGTTTTCCTGCTGTTGAGGGTGCTGACTGGCGGACTGTGACAGGATGCGATCCTAAAAATCGACCGTGGTCGTATCATAATGGGGGAAATTGGCCTATATTACTGTGGATGCTAACTGCTGCGGCAATTAAAACCAATCGTCAAGAACTTGCCCAAAAAGCGATCGCGATCGCTGAAGAACGTTTAGGTAAAGATCAATGGCCTGAATACTACGATGGTAAAAATGGGCGATTAATTGGCAAAGAATCAAGAAGATATCAAACTTGGAGCATTGCTGGGTATTTAGCAGCAAAAGATATGATAGATAATCCAGCATTAATTGAATTAATGAGCTTTGATGAAAATCCTGAGTTTTTAACTTGTTAAACTACTGTAGGGATAGATAAAGAAAATTTCCTCAAAAGGGTAATCAGCCGCACATACTGGTATTTTATGTCTAGTATTCCCAAATCTCATAACTCAACGCAAACACCACATAGTGGTTATCACTGGGATGGTAGCGATCGCCGTTTCTTTGAAGGTTGGTATTACCGTGTAACTTTACCTGATTGCGGGCAAACTTTTGCTTTCATGTACTCTATTGAAGATCCGATTGGTGGTAAACCTTATAGTGGCGGTGCAGCCCAAATTTTAGGTCCTGATGATGAATATCTCTGGCGGACTTTTCCAGATGTGCAGGGTTTTTGGGCAAATTCATCTAAACTCGAATTAGGACATTGGGGTAAAACTGATTTACGTACTCAGCCAACATTATTACTTCCTAATGAATTTGACAGTCGGATAAAAGAAGGCTACCAAGCTACAGCTACACTTAATCAGGGAATTATTCACAACCCTGCAACTGGATATTGTCGTTGGGAGTACGAAATTAAGCCAGTATACGGTTGGGGAAATAAAGGCGAACTCCAAAAATCAACGGCTGGTTTATTGTCATCTTTGCCTATTTTTGAACCTGGATGGCAGATTTTAATGGCACATGGGCTAGCTTCTGGTTGGATTGATTGGAACGGTAAACGCTATGAATTTACTGACGCCCCTGCTTATGGAGAAAAAAATTGGGGTGGTGCTTTTCCCAAAAAGTGGTTTTGGGTGAATTGCAATTGTTTTGAAGGCGAACCTGACTTAGCTTTAACTGCTGGTGGCGGTAGACGAGGCGTGTTGTGGTGGATGGAATCGGTGGCGATGATTGGTGTTCACTATCAAGGGAAGTTTTATGAATTCGTGCCCTGGAACTCGCAAGTTTCTTGGCAAATTCAGCCTTGGGGTGGATGGCGAATGCAAGCTACTAATTCTGAATATGAAGTAACTGTGACTGGAACGACAGATTTACCTGGTACTCCTCTACGTGCGCCAACAGAAAACGGTTTGATGTTTGCGTGTAAAGATACGATGCAGGGTGAGGTGAGATTAGAGTTGCGATCGCGTACTTCCAATCAATCAATTATTACTGCTTATAGTTCTCTATGTGGCTTAGAAACTGGCGGTAATCCTTGGGATACAACTTGGTATTCTAGTTGAACAGTGGGAGGTTAGGTATGAATTATAGCCCAAGTGTACAACTGCCAACCGATACCTGGGTGACAACAACCTGGAATGACTATTTGCGGGTGTTAGAAACTGTTGGCGAAACAGCAAAAGGCTACTACTATAACGGTCAGATGAGGATTGAAATGTCACCCGTTGGAAACGATCACTCGCGAGATCACTCGATCGTTATTTATGCAGTTCATTTGTTTGCGGGAATTAAAGATATTGATTTAAATGGTCATGATAACTGCACTTATCGCAAAACAGGAGTGAACGAAGCGCAACCTGATGTGTCGTACTACATTGGGGAAACAGCAGAAGCGGTTCCTTGGGGCACAGGAATCGTGGATCTTGACAATTATCCTCCACCAACTTTGGTGATTGAAGTCGCCAACACCTCTTTATTGGATGATAAAGGCAATAAACGCTTGCTGTATGAAGATCTGGGAGTGAGCGAGTACTGGATTATTGATGTGCAGAATGTTGAAATTATTGCGTTTGCAGTAGAAAATAACGGCAGTCGCAGAATTAGGCGATCGCAAGTGTTACCAGGATTAGACATTTCTGTGCTAGAAGAAGCGTTGCAACACACTCGTCAGATGAATCATGGCAAAGTGAGTGCTTGGTTATTAACTCAGTTTCAGTAATCTTGTTTTCCCACCTGATATATAAGATTGACAAACAAATAGTTTTCTATGCAGCTTATATTCTATATAAAAGTGGTAAGAGCGATCGCGAGATCGCTCTTATTTGTTACATCTAGATTAAGCTACAGAGGTATCAGTTGAGAGCAAACCGACTCCTAGTAAAGGATCAGCAGCAGTCAAAGGATACAACCGATTAGTAACTTCAAAGCCTGTTCCAGGGAAGTCTGTAAACAAGCCGTCAAGTCCGAGGCTAAAGAATTGCTCGTATTCCAACTCTGGATTACCTTGATAATCGGGAGCTAAGAAGAAGTCTTCATTGCGGAAAGTATAAGCGTGAACAAGTAATCCTGCTGCATGGGCGTCATCGATTAATGATGTTGGAGGTTGTAATCTTCCTTCCTCATTAACCGGAACAATCAATCGCTTAGAAGGACCAATACCATCTGCATAAGTAGCAATATTTGTCAACTCATCAGGAGTCGTTAAATCGAGATAAGTACGCGGATCGCCACTTACAGTGAAGTCATAGGGTTGTCCACTACCTCCAAGTAACTGAATTAGAGGAAGATTTGTTAATTCATCAAGTTGTTTGAGATTGGCTGTTTCAAAGGATTGAATGAATACAGGATCGTCGCGATCGCTATAGCCATTTGCATCAAGAATCTCTACTAAAGGTTCTTCCAGCGATAGTCCAATGCTATCGAAGTAAGTGGGATGCTTTGTTTCAGGATAGATACCAATTGTG
Organism: Gloeocapsopsis sp. IPPAS B-1203; assembly: GCF_002749975.1. Taxonomy (NCBI): domain Bacteria; kingdom Bacillati; phylum Cyanobacteriota; class Cyanophyceae; order Chroococcidiopsidales; family Chroococcidiopsidaceae; genus Gloeocapsopsis; species Gloeocapsopsis sp. IPPAS B-1203. The sequence continues at coordinate 198,054 of NZ_PEIG01000008.1, forward strand.
CGACCAACTTCAGCACTTTTGTGTTGGGCTAAGTCAATGATTTCTTCTAGTGTTGCTATCTCATATAAACCATCATACTCAGTGCTACGGAGTTCGGGTAAAGGTTCAATGGCGCGGAGAGTTTTAAGTTCTGCAAGGGTAAAGTCTTCAGTAAACCAACCTGTGACTTCGACTCCATCAATAACTTTAGTTGTCTGGCGATCTGCAAATTCTGGACGATCTGCAACATCAGTTGTATTAGAAATGTCGTTTTCATGACGCGCTACTAATACACCATCTTTGGTAATGACGAGATCGGGTTCGATGTAATCCGCACCTTGATCGATGGCTAACTCGTAAGCTGCTAAAGTGTGTTCTGGACGTAAACCACTCGCGCCTCTGTGACCGATAATGAGGGGACGGGGTGCAGTACTCACAAAATCGGAAATTGAAATTGTACCTGCATCAACTCCTTCAAGAATAGCTAATTCTGTGCCATCCTTCAGGCTGATTGTTGTGTTACTTCCGGTTTGGGCGATTGCTAAATCAGCAAAAGCTAAACCTGCACCTAAACCAATAACATCAACATCTGATTGAAAATCACGAATGGTATTTGGTGATGTGGGAGTCTCTCCTGCAGCAATCCAAAATTGATCTTTACCATCGCCACCTGTGAGAATATTATCACCAGTGCCTGCAAATAGCACATCGTCACCGTCACCACCAAACAGGCGATCGCCTCCGGCGCTACCAGCAAATAAAGTATCGTTACCTGCACCACCGTAAAGTCGATTACCGCCACGTCCTTGAGAAGCATCGAGGATATCATTCCCCTGATCGCCAAACAAGCGATCGTTGATACCTGCTAGTAGTTCATCGTTACCACTGTTGCCATATAAACGATTACTACCCTGACCTGCGGTAGCATCTAGAGTATCATCACCTGCACCACCGAATAAAGTATCATTGCGCGTCGCAAACAACTCATCGTCGCCAGGAGTACCAAAGCGCAAGTTACTACCAATAATCGAACTAATACCAACACGCGGATCGAGATTTAAGGGTTGATCTAACTTCAACAAAATGATCTCATTGTGATCTGATTCGGTATCTGAACGTCCACCTGTTGCAGGGTAATTATTATCATTAGCAACAAGAATTGTATTTTCATCGATGACTAAGACATTTTCGATAGTGACAAAGGGAAAGGTAAACGTTGTGCTAGAGTCAGCATTGAGATCTTGAGGATCGCGAATATTTAAAAGATCGCCAATTTCTTGTTTTGCGACATAACCATTTGCATCTTGCTGCGATAAATCAACTTTGTAGATCTTTTTGAATTGTGCTTCATCTCCACTCAAATTATCGCGCTCGATCACTAAGTATTCGTTTTCGTTAATAACTGCAAAATCCCCAATTGCATAGTCAGGATTTTCTTTGCGGTAATAGCCTTTGATTCCAGTAAATTCTTTCGATGCTAAATCAAATTCGTAAATTCGCAACGCATCTTCTGGATCTCCTGTTACAGTACCTTCAAGTAAAGCATACAGCTTTGTTTTATCAGGAGTCATTGCTAAGCCTTCATAGCCTCTAGAACGACTGAGGTTTTCAGTAGCATCACCAGTTAACACATCAGGATTATCAGGCGATCGCACAAAATCACCAGAATCAAAATCGGGTGTAGGAATTGGTGCATCTAGGAGTTTACCTGTTTGGTCAAAATGCAATAAATACGGTCCAAACTCCTCACCTACCCAAAGCGTCCCATCAGCAGCAACAACGAAAGATTCGATATCAAAATCAAAACCTGTTAACAGGCGGGCATTTGTGCCTTCGTTTTTGATCGGAAATGGTATTTTATTATCAGGATCGGCAAGTTGAATAAAGTTGAGAACATCTACACTACCATCTTTATTTTCTGCACCTCTAAAACTCGGATCGAGGCGGTAAATACGTAGGAGATAGTCTTGACTATTTAACTTATTACCAAAGCCATTATCTGAAAGAAACCAAAAAGAATTCTCATCAGCAAATTGAACTGCACTAAAACCTTGAACAGGTTGTCCAGGAAATGGTGGTTCGGGCTTTAGAGAACCATCGCTATTGTATTGACCTGATGGTGGTCCTTCTGCAAAGGTATCTGCGGGTAATTTAGCAAAACCTTGGAGTTGCAGCATCGTTCGACTCCCCTCCTAAAAAAATGGAATTTAGTCAGGACAATGTTTAACTAGTAAAACTTGTCCCAATTATGCGCACAGCAAAGCTGGACTAAACCTAATGCAGTTCTATAAACAATCCACATCGAAAGATATCTAGTTACTTTCAATTTCAGGAGATGGGATCTAAGAACTACGGTAGTCCTAATTATTTAATTCAGCTTTCACTTAACAAAACTAAAATGAAAGTATACCTGCGATCGCCTTTGGCGCTGCGCCGTGCGTAATCGCGGCACTAACAATATCTCACTCTATTGTTAAGAACTGACTAACTTTGCATTAATAGACTGCCATAATTTAGTTAATGAGCGCTTAGTGAATTTCTCATCACTAGCCACTAGCTACTATCCACCAGTCACTAAAGTAATCACCGTGACTTCTGGAGGACAAAAAAAGCGTCCAGGAAGATATGTTCCTAAACCGCGATTGACATATAACTGATTTTGACCGACACGATGATAGCCTTGCGCCCATTCCCAATGTTTGACAACTTTGGCGCATTCCTTTTGCATAAACGGAACCCAACGCCGCATTTCTTTAGGAAGGCTACGCCGAAAGTCTTTGTAAATAGATATAGCAGGTCCCATGCCAGGAATGGTAAACTGACCGCCATGCGTATGACCAGATAGTTGCAAATCTACGCGCCATTTTTTCAAAATTTGGGCAGTATCGGGATTGTGTGACAAAACAATGCGGGGTATATTGTTATCCAGTTGACGCATGACAGGTTTGACTTTAAATTCTTTTGACCAGTAATCTGCAAGTCCGACAATCGGTAATCTTGCACCAAAAGGATAAGCAATTTGATTCCAGAGAACATCAATGTCGATGCTAGTTAGTGCTTTAGTAATTTCAGCTTGCGATTCAGGATAATAAATATCGTGGTTTCCAAGGACTGCACAAATACCATGACGGCTTTGCAGGTGTTTGAGTCGCAGGACAAGTTGATGAATTGGGGTAGGATCGTCGGTGACATAATCGCCAGTAAGAACAATGAGATCTGGTTCAGCTTCATTGCTGGCGGCGATCGCTTGCGCTAACATTTCTTCGGACAGTCGCAAGCCATCATAATGCAGATCGGAAAGTTGGACTAGCTTTGTCCCTTGTAAGGATGGAGGAAGATCTGCGATCGCAACTGTTAATTTCTCTACACTCAAAGATCCAGATAACAGCCAGTGCATATAGCTTGAGTTCACTCCTCAATTAGCAGCGCTTTTAGCTTATACCGTTTTTCTTTGAGGTTGCTACTAGGGGAAAGCAGAGGAAGCAGGGGGGTAACGAAAGAAGTAAGTTATTGTAGCCAAAATTCTTGTGACAATATTGCCTCAACATCGCGGCTAAAGTCCCAATGTTCAGGGAAGGGAACTTTGGCATATTCAAGCTTGACTTGTGTTAAAGCATACTGCCAACAGTCATCAAAAATTTCTGTCAAATATTTTTTGAGGCTAGGAGATTGTTCTAACTGAAGTTGTAGCTGTCTGCGTTGTTCTTTGATTGTTAATTCCCAACCACGATTATCATAGGCAGAATCAATATAGATGCGCTTGAGTAGATGAGATAAGAGGACTTCCAATCGGTGGATTAGTTCTCGCTTCTCACGTTTTCCCAAAGCTATAATTTCCTCGATCAAGTTTTCCCAATCTAAATTATCTACATCATGTCTCCTGAGTTTGGTGACAGTATCCTCTAGCCATAAATTGAAATCTCGATCGTATAGTTTTGACTCAGTGTTTTTTTGCATCACATCGCTTTTCCTTTGCTATCAGTGCGTACGAGAAGTTTGACCTTAAGAACCGATAGTTTATCCTAGCGATCGCAGCAAGCGAAACAATTTTTCTAATATTTTTTGTAGCACGTGATTTTTTTCGTATTTCTCTTGCGTTCGGGCAAAAGCTGCTTTACTGACAACTTCTGCAAGTGTTGGGTAAATATGAATCCCCCCCAAGGCAGAAATTTTAAGTTTATGCGACATTGCTAAGATAATTTCATGAATTAATTCGCCTGCGGATGCACCTACTATATGTGCGCCAAGAATTTCACCGTTACGTTTAGTAATAATTTTGGCAAAACCTTGAGTTGCAGCTTCAGCTTGAGCGCGATCTACTTCCGCGTACTCTTGTTTAATCACGTCGATATGATCGCCATAGCTTTGTCGGGCTTCGGCTTCGGTTAAACCAACGCGGGCTAATTCAGGATCGGTAAATGTCGCCCAGGGAATAACGCGATAATCAACTTTAAGAATTGGTAGAAATAGAGCATTTCTGATAATAACGTTTGCTTCGTGGCTAGCAACGTGAGTAAATTGATAACCACCAATCACATCACCACAAGCGTAAATTCGCGGGTTTGTTGTTTGCAGTCTGGCGTTGACGCGAATTCCTTTTTTATTGCCTTGCTGATCGTAACCTGCGGCTTCTTTTTGATGCAGTTCAACTCCTGCGGCTTCTAAATTTAAGGATTCGACATTTGGGTTGCGTCCAGTTGCAATTAAGATTTGATCGACGGCTATTTTTTCATTTCCAGCAATTAAGTACTTTTGATCGTTGATAACTTCGACACGTTCTGCTCGTGTTTTTGTCAGTACGCGGATTCCTTCAGAAATCAATTGCTGTTGTACAACGGCGGCGGCTTCAGGATCTTCTTTGGGTAAAAGGCGATCGCTGCTACCAATAATTGTCACTTTGGAACCTAATCGTGCAAAAGCTTGCCCTAATTCACAGCCAATGGGTCCACCACCAATAATACCTAAAGTATCGGGGCGTTCGGTAATTTCAAAAACTTCTTCGTTTGTAATAAAACCTGCTGCTTGTAATCCAGGAATGTTAGGAACCGCAGGGCGCGAACCTGTTGCAATCACAAATGCTCTTGCTCTTAAACGACGATTATTAACGATAAAGGTGTTTTTATCAACAAATTCACCACTACCGAAAATCACTTCAGCACCCAAAGCTTCAAATCGTTGAGGTGAATCATGCGGTTCAATTGCGGCGATCGCACTTTGTACGTGTCCAATTGCTTTAGCAAAATCAATTTTGTTATCGTTACAATGAATCCCAAAACGCGACGCGTGTTTGACTTCGTAGGCGATGCGCGATGCATGAATCAAAGATTTACTCGGAACGCAACCATTCCATAAACAATCACCGCCCAAGCGATCGCGTTCTACCAAAGCAACTTTAGCTTTAAGTGCAGCAGCGACTCCCGCAACAACTAACCCACCAGAACCGCCACCAATCACAACCAGATCGTATTCTACTGCCATAATATTTATCTACGTACTTTTAATCAATAATCATCTCCGGTGGAGTAGCTAGACTATTGTTGAGTTACTAGTTACTAGCCACTAATCACTAGGCACTAATCACTTTAAGAAGTTCGGGTAGATCGCCTTGCAACCCTGGTTCAAATTCAATTGTACCAATCGAGGCAGTACTCCCTACATTAAATACGTGCGCCATTCCAGTTTTAATTCCAGACTTTCGCACAATCGAGTTAACCTGATCGGTAATATCATGCATATCACCGTGTGTTTGAGTCGATAAAGTAATGTGGTGTTGATAAATCATGCTTAATTGACAAAACTACTAAAAATTCCATTCTGGCGCAATCCTATGCCTATACACTTACCAATTACCAATTACCAATTACCCGTTACCAAGTACCAATGATCCTAGACACAGCCAAATCTTATTTACCGACAGAAGTTGCACCGTTAGCTAACGAAATCGACACTAACCCAGATGTATTACTCAAAGCCCTCAAAGGATTGGGTAATTTGGGTTTACTTGCATTACGAGTACCGCAACAATGGGGTGGATACGGTGTCAGTGATCCAACTTTTGCAAAGTTTCAAGAATTGGTGGCTAGGTATTCTGGTGCGTTAGCTTTTTTACAAACACAACATCAAAGTGCTGCGGGGATGTTGGTACAAAGTAATAATACTGCATTACAACAAGCATATCTTCCGCACATGGGTAATGGAGACGTTTTACTTGGTGTGGGCTTTTCGCACATTCGACGGTTAGGAGATCCAACAACTGTAGCGATACCTGTAGTAGGAGGATATCAAATTGATGGATTTGTGCCTTGGGTAACTGGTTGGAACTTGTTTGCTGAATTTATTGTTGCTGCAACTTTACCAGATGGTGGTGCTGTTTTTGGCATTGTACCTTTTATAGAGACGCAACAAGCAACTGGAGGTGCGATCGCTTTTAGCACTTTAATGCAACTCGCCTCAATGAGATCGACAAGTACAGTCAGCGCAACTTTGACTCGCTTCTTTTTACCAAGCGATCGCGTCGTTTTTATCAAACCTGCGGGATGGATTCATAACAACGATATCAAAAATATTCTGCGAGCAACTCCATTAGCAATAGGATGTGCAATGGCAGGATTAGATATTATACAAGCAGCAGCGCAAGCAAAATCTTTGGCTTGTATTGATGAAGCTTTTACCGCGTTAGATCGAGAATTGAGAGAATGTCGAGAGGCAATTACTCAAGCATACTACTCTACATTTACACAAAAAGTACAACTTCGAGCCTGGGCTATTGATTTAGCAGTACGCACTGCACACGCAGCGGTAACAGTTTCGAGTGGTAGTGCAAATGATAGCGATCGTCCAGCACAAAGAGTCTATCGCGAAGCCCTAGTATATACGGTTTCGGGGCAAACTCCTGCAATTATGGCAGCAACTTTAAAGCAATTAACTTCACCACAGCGATATCACCCAAAAAATCAAAATATCACCTATTCGCAAATCATTCATCTCAGTCACATTATTCATCCTGATATTCCTCAATGGCTAGGCGATCCACCTGTAGAATTTGAAACTGTTGCTGAGTTAAATCAAGATGATTATTACCTCCGGCGTTTCTCTTTAGGCGAACATACTGCAACTCATATCAACGCCCCTAAAAGTTTTTATGCTGATGGAGTAGGAATCGATCAATATCCTGCCAATTCATTGGTTGTACCTGCTGTAGTTTTAAATATCCAACCACAGGCAACAAACCCTGACTACACGCTGAGTGCTGCTGATATTTTAGCTTGGGAGCAACAATACGGTGAAATTACCCCTGGATGCGTGGTGTTACTGTACACAGGTTGGCACAACAAATGGTGGGATAAAGCCGCCTTTCTCAATGCAGACATGGCTGGCGATCTTCATTTTCCAGGTTTTAGCAAGGATGCAACGCAATTTCTGCTACAACGACACATTGCTGGTGTGGGAATTGATACGCATGGTGTTGATTCTGGACAAGATACCATGTTTACTACTAATCGTTTAGTACTAGAAAAACCAAGAATTGTCTTAGAAAATTTAACGAATCTCGATCAATTACCTATCCGTGGAACTACGTTAGCGATCGGCATTTTACGCTTACAAAACGGTTCAGGTTCACCTGCTGCTGTGATGGCATTTGTTCCATAACTGTGAGTATTTTTTTAGCTTCGTACTTTCTTCATCAAGTTTCATCGATTCTTCATTGTTGCTTCCGTATATTCACTATAGTTGTGGTGTTAGTATAGCTTTTAAATAGAAATCAAGCTTCATCTTTGAAGTCATTTATCCCTAAATACACTGAACTAGATATTTTTAAAATTAACTATGACTGCAACAACATTAGAATACAATTTTGCTCATGATTTCACTCATTTTGAGCAACACGTCGCTAAAATATTTCATAAGCACGGTTGGACTGTTGAAACTCCTAAACCGAATCAACCAGGATACGATTTAGTTGTTAAAAAAAATCATTGTGTCGCGGCTGTGCAAGTAAAATGGCTAAAAAATAATGTAACATCAACACAGTTAACAAGGTTTGCTGATTATCTAGATTCTCCTGAAGGTCAAAAGTTTAATGCTGGTATTTTTCTCACGACAAAAGGTTTTGGTGGTCCAGCGCGTGCTTTAATTAAATCTTGGGGTGATACTAAAATTCGTTGCGGTGTTGCAACCGAAAATGGTTTTAATTTTATTAATGGGGATGTTGAAGTAACGCCACCACCTGAACCACCCAAGCCTGGCAAAATTTATTTTGGTGTGTTTACTTGCAAAGGCGGTGTAGGTAAAACAACAGTTGCAGCACATTTAGCAGGTGCATTTGCTTTGCAAGGGTTCAATGTTGCATTAGTAGATCTAGATCCGGAAAAAAATTTACAAAAACTTGTCGGTGATGGTGTTTATGTTCCTAATTCTAGAGGAATGGGAGCGACAATTGAAGTATTTGATGGTGAAGATTGGGATGAAGATGCTGCGCGTGATGCCAAAATTGTGATTTTTGATTGTTCGCCTGCAATGGAAAGAAATTCCCCAGAATTAGTAGCAAAATTTGATTATTGCCTGATTCCCACAACTTTAAATCCATTAGGAATCAACAAGCATGGTAAAGTTATTCAAGAAACTGTAAAACACATTCGTAGGATCAATAATACTGCACATTTATTTGTCTTAGTTAATAACTTTAAAGATCCTGGAAATAGACGTTTACAGATTTTGAAAAGAGCTTATGCCGATATTTATCGAGAAACAAGTAAAATAGACAATAAATTTCACTGCATTGATCCTGAGCAAGTTTGTATTCGGGCTAGCGATTTACTTTATTACTGGGGTATTCATATTCTTGAAAATCCAGAACATCCCCGCAGTGAATTAGCATTTAACTTAATTGGTGGAAGATGCTATCCACGTGAAGATTTTATTAACTTAGCAGATTATATCGAGCAGGAAGCTGGAATAGGAATTTTGAGAGAATAATACTATCTTCGGTTGAGTGGCTAGTGACTAGTTGCTTTACATTGTGGGTAGTTAACTAGACTTGATCCAAGAAATGCGATCGCACCCAACCTTCATCAGGTAATATAAATGTACTAACGAGTAAATCTTAGCTAGGGAGAGTTTTACCATGTCGTCTACTGAAGAAAAGACAATCTCCCAAGATGTAGGGTGGGATTGGGAACCACCAATGCCACCTACTGACTTGATATTCGATGATGGTGAACCCTTGGAAAGCAATCGCCACCGTATTGCCATGAATGTCTTGATTCGATCGCTAGAACAAGCTTGGTCGGAGCGTAACGACTTTTTTGCAGGCGGTAATATGTTTATTTACTATAGCAGCACTCAAGCGCGTAATCGCGACTTCCGTGGACCAGACTTTTTTGCTGCTTTAGATGTGGATGGTACAAAATCGCGTCAAGGCTGGGTAGTTTGGGAAGAAGACGGGCGATATCCAGATGTAATAGTAGAGTTAATGTCGCCTTCGACTGCAGAAGTTGATCAGGTAACAAAGAAAGAAATTTACGAACGCACATTTAGAACGCCAAATTATTTTGTCTACGATCCTTTTACTCCGAGTTCGCTACAAGGATGGCAATTAGATGCTAGCCATCGCTATCAGCCAATAGAAGCAAATGAACAAGGATGGTTGTGGTGTGAAGCGTTGGGCTTTTGGCTGGGAACCTGGGAAGGAACAATAGATAGAGAAACTGCACCTTGGTTGCGTTTTTTTGATAGTTCTGGCAATTTAGTCTTGTTACCAGAGGAAGCAGCACAAGCAAAAGCACAACAAGCGACTCAACAAGCTGAACAAGAACGCCAAAAGGCTGAGCGTTTGGCAGCACAATTAAGAGCATTGGGAGTAGAACCCGAAGTGTAATTAGTGATTAGGCGATCGCTCCCAATTGACTTACCATAATTATTAACGTGAGTACTCCTAAAGTCAGCATTAATCCTGCTGGCATAAATTTACGTGTTTTTGCAAATCTAATTGTAAATACGATTACTAAAATAGCTGTAACAATCAGTGCTAAAGTAAATCCCCAAGCTTGTCCTTGTAAGTAAAGAACTGCACCAGCAAAGAGAAGTAACCCACTAATAATTCCTGAGATTAAAGATGCAGTACTGCGAGCTTGAGTGTAACCAATAATACCCCCAATGAGAGCAATAATTCCGTAAGCGATCGCTGCAATAATAGCCGTATTCATTGCTTATTCTAAATTTATCTTTAACTGTCGGCAGACAATTTACCATAACTGAGGTAGATTGCTGAATTTATTTATGGATACCCACATCAGTAACTCAATTCAAACTCTCAGGTGTCAAGCAGCATCGTTGCTACTATACCAATCTGTGCTAAATAATGAAGTTGGTCAAGCTTTTTTACAATTATTACAAACACTGAGTCATAGTGTAGATCAAATCAGTTGTCTTCAAGCTTATGGCAATTACTTCAAAGCTTTAGCTGCAAGTAACCAAAGTTGGCAAGATTTTCTCATTACGCAAATTCTTCTTGACGATAACCCATTCTCACAACAAGTTCAGAAAACAGAAGCCCTACCACTAGCCCTTTTAGCCGCAGCAAAACACGATTTACAAGCATTGCAGAGTCTTTATCAATGCAGTAGCAATACTTTGAGTCAGTGGGTACAAGTTGCAACAGAATTACAAACACCACCGACTGTATGGGATAATCAGGTAAAAGAAACTGACAAAATTCCTTTTCACCTAACAGAAAATTGGGAAAGTCTCGTAGCCGATTTAGTAGCTTATTATCGTAAATTTGGCACAGGTTTATTTATAAATCGTGCTTTACGTTGGCAAGCGGGGCGATTTGTTGTAATTTCACATCCAGATACAATTCAACTAAATCAACTTGTAGGTTATGAACTGCAAAAAGAGACTTTACTAAAAAATACTGAATTTCTCCTCTCAGGATATTCTGCACTTCACGTATTACTTTATGGTACTCGTGGTTCGGGAAAATCTTCTTTGGTAAAAGCCTTATTGAATGAATATCAAGCTCGCAATCTACGTCTAATTGAAGTTGCTAAATCTGATTTAAAAGATTTACCACAAATTGTTGAGAAATTGCGCAATGTTCCCCAGAAATTCATTATCTTTGTGGACGATCTTTCGTTTGAAGAAGATGATGATGCTTTTAAAGCTTTAAAAGTTGTCTTAGAAGGTAACTTAACAGCGCGATCGCAAAACGTTGTAGTGTATGCTACGTCTAATCGTCGTCACTTGATTCGAGAATTTTTTGATGATAGACCACAGGTGCGAGATCGTGAGGAGGTTCACGCCTGGGATACAATGCAGGAAAAACTATCGTTTAGCGATCGCTTCGGCTTAACTTTGACTTTTGAACCCGCAGATCAGAAAACATATTTGAGTATTATTCGTCATCTTGCTGCACAAGCTGAAATTACCATTAGTCAAGAAGATTTGGAATATCGTGCTTTGCAATGGGCGACACGGCATAATGGACGATCGGGACGTACCGCAAGACAGTTTGTTGATTTTCTTAAAGCTGAGCTAGATCTATTTTCGGGATGATGCTGTTAATCTGGATTCAGTTTAAGTAACCATCAATCTCAAGATAAGCGATCGCGCTATGGTTAGTAATCGAATTATATTAGGTGCAGTTGCCTTTGGTGTCAGCTTTGGTATCAGCTTCCTTTCCAATAGAAACGCAAATCGGGCGTTACTGACAGGTTTAATCTCTCTACCTGCTACCTACGCAGCAGCGATTGTTGTAGACAAACGACACAAACAACATGAGTTACTCGTTTTATCTTCTCAGCGCCAGCGAATTCAAGAACTAGAAGCCCAAGAGATTAACTTGAATCAAATTCTCTCTAATGGAAGTTTTAAAAAACAAGAATTAGAAAATAGTATTAGTTACTTACAGTCGCAGTGTAATCAGCTACGCAATCAATTTGAAACACGGCGTAGCTATCAAGATGATTTACACCACGAACTTCAAAGCTTGAAGGAACAAAAAGAAAATTTAGCAGAACAACTAAATAAATTACACGCTAATATCAGCGAACTTGAACAACATAAATTAATTATTTCTAATGAAAAAGAAGCATTAGAAAAAGATTCTGATGTTTTACAATCAGAGTTGACAAAACTACATAGCGACTTCACAAAAAAAATATTTTCTAAAGAAGCTATAGAACAAGAAATTTTAAACTTACACCAGCAACAATCAGCTTTGTTATCTAAAATAGATGGTTTGAAAAATCAAGTCAGTGTTTTAGAACAATGCATCGAAAAAAATAAAGTATTTCAGCAACAAGTAGCGCAGCAACAGGCTGAAAAAGTAGCACTGAGCAGTGAAATCCAGAGTTATCAAGAACAGAAGCAACAAATAGAGCTTAAGACTGACATCTTAAAAAATCAAGTTGAACAATTAGAGCAACAGAAAAATGATATTCAGCGTAACATAAATTATTTGAGAGCAGAGAAAGAACAGCAACAAGCCGAGTTACTGTCTTTACAAGCAGAACGAAATCAACTACAAAGCCAAATTTTAGAATTCCATCAACAGATAGAAGCTTTAATTGCAGAACCATTAAGCGATGATATTCCACAAGAAAATACAGAATTTCCCTTTTCAGAATTAATTGATAGTTTGGATATAGAAACAGAAATTGATCCTTCCGAAAAGCTGAATACCGAGTGAATTTTAGAGAATAGCTTTTTGCCTATCAGTTTTTAATAATCACTTCATCTGTGCAAAATGCTCTAATAGTAAACGGTGAATGAAAATATAGCCGCCACCAACTTTTTGCAAAAAGATTAAATCAGTGGCGTAATCAAGAAATTGAGCGTAGTTCCAAGGAATCAAATTTTTGCGGTATAAGACAAAGCGTAAGCTAAAATGACGTATGCAAGCTTGACCACCACCCAAAATTAGCCCGAAAAGTAGACCAAAAGCTACTCCAGCACCTCCAGCAACGATCGCATTACGCGCTTCCAGTGACCAAAAAGCAGGTTCAAACAGTATTCCCCCAATTAATCCACCTGCTAAACCAACAATTCCTGCATTGGCAATAGATCGCCAAATACCCTGATTTGGGATTGTTTTTGTCTCAATTTCCCAGCCCCGTAACCCGCCAGCTACGCCAAAAATCATTCCCATAACTAGCGTAGTCGTTAGGATAACAATGAGCGACCATTGCATTTCACTCGTAGTTAGTAGCAAAATGACCTGAGCAATGAACTCGAAACCAATGCCATAAACTAATCCATAAAAAAGTCCTTTGATAAAGCTTTTAAAAGCTGCTTGCCATGACCATTTCAGCGTCTCTACAGTGTAGATTGTGTTTCTTCCTAAACTGATAAATAACCCTACTGTTAACCCTAATAGTAGCCATCCAATGACAATTTCGATGCGCCATTGAAATAATCCACCAATCACTCCTCCAATCAACCAACAAACTACTCCGCCAAGTAAGATAACTCCCAAGCGATACGTCATTTTGTCAACTGTTGTTTGTAACCAACTCGGTTGAAGTTGCTCAATAAAAAAGACTGTTTTAGACTGTTGAGACATTTGTTGTGCTAACCAAACTAACCAGCGTATTGCTACAGATTTTGAGTAGTGAAGCTTTGGTTGACGGTGCTGAAACATGCGGTCAATGTAAGAATTGAATAGTTGGGTAGTGTCAGCTTGAGGTAATGTGGCAATCTTAACTCCTTGATAAGCGACAGTCATGATATTGAGCATTAAAGGCGATCGCGTCAGTTCTTGCAGTGCTCGATCTTCTCTAATTAAAGTTCTTAAATTAGTTAACTCAAAACCTGTACTATCTAGATACAGATGAACTTGTTCTAAAGTCAATAACCTTAAGCAAATGGCACTTTGAAAACTGAGTTTATTTGACAAACTTTCGTAATCTTTAATTCGACTTGTCACTACCATTTCGCTACTTTCTTCTTGTTGAAACACATTAAGTGCAGCCACACAAGCATCACGAATCTCTGCGCGGACTTCATCTAAGCCATCTAGGAGTAACAGTAATTGCTGTTCTTTTACCCAAATTTGCCCAATCTGTAGAGGGACTTGATATTTAGTATTAAGTTCTTCAACAAGCCAATCGGTAATTTTTTGTTTTTGATCAATCCATGAACAAAGGTTAAAAACAACAGGGATGCGGTCATCAATTCCTTGCTCAGCACGCAGTACTAAGTCGCGGACAAGTTCGAGTAAAGCTGTTGTTTTGCCACCGCCAGGTTCGCCTAAAATGAGTAATGTTCGTCCTGCACCAAGTTGATCGAATAGTGAAATAATTCTTGTACCAGCAGGAATCGGTTTTTCTGGTTGCTCGGTTGTCTCAAGCGTCATGTTCCAAGGTTGAGCCACAGTATCAAGTCGTTCATCTAGCCCTAAAGCGATCGGTGCTCGATTTTGCAGTGAGTTTTCTAAAACACCTTTTACCCAATATTGATGAACTTTGTTGAGTAAAGCTTGGCGATTGCGATATTGCTGGGGTGTCATGCGTCGCAACCGCAGTTCAATAGCTTTTTGTTCTTCTTCAGCTTGACGACTGGTGTTGATATATTCTTGGTGTAAATTTGTTGGTTGAGGGTTTTTATCCTTATTTTGCGCTAGCCATTGTTCTGCTTCTGCTAATACTTGTCCGCCATTTAACAGAAAACTGCGATCGCATTCGTGTCTTTGCCAATTAAGAGCACTAACAAGTAAACTTGTATGAGCCTTAACATGAGCTATATCGGTATCAAGTGCAGCAATAAGTGTATTAAAAGCACTTGCAAAATCATCAGCAAACGGAATAAACTGAATTTCTCTTAGCGCTTCGTGGACAGTTCTAGAGGAAGTATAGCGATAAAGAATCGGTATGAGTCGTTTATGCAACTGCACAGCAAGTTCTATTTCCTCGCGACAAGCGTTGGAAGTCACAGAATCAGGACTAATAATAAAAACGAAATTATCAGCTTTTTCAATTCCTTCGCGGATCTCTTCACGCCACTTTGCTGTGAGTGGAATATTATCTTGATCTAGCCAAGGTTTCTTGTTGTGCTGTTTAAAAGCTTCCCAGAGTTGATGCACAAATTCCCCATCCTTACGCGAATAGGAAATAAATACATCGTAGTCATCCCGCGCTTGGACTGAACTCGAATCAACCGGATCACCGATACTCATACAGTCCTCCAGATGGCGATCGCAAACTGCTAGCGAGATTCTGGAAAATAGTATATTGGCTAGTTGCGTTTATCTTACAGCATTTTTTCGAGGAATTGCTTAGCGCGATCGCTTTTGGGATGATTAAAGAACTCTTTTGGTGTTGCGTCTTCTGCTAAACGCCCTTCATCTAAAAATAAAATTCGGTGGGCAACTTCTCTTGCAAAACCCATTTCATGCGTCACAATTGCCATTGTAATTCCTGTTTGTGTCAAGTCTTTCATCACTTCCAACACTTCTTTCACCATTTCCGGATCGAGTGCAGATGTTGGTTCATCAAACAGCATGACTTGCGGTTTCATCGCTAAAGATCGGGCGATCGCTACCCGTTGTTTTTGTCCTCCTGATAGTTTAGCAGGATAAACATCAGCTTTTTCAGCTAACCCCACTTTCGTTAATAAATCCATTGCTTCTTGTCGCGCCACACTTTTATCAACGTGCTTAACTTTTATCGGCGCATACGCCACATTATCTAACACCGTCATATGCGGAAACAAATGAAAGTGTTGAAACACCATTCCCACATTTTGACGAATCTTCATGATGTCGCATTTACGCGACGTAATATCAATGCCATCAATATAAATCTTGCCCGATGTTGGCGTTTCTAGTAAATTCATGCAGCGCAAGAAAGTTGATTTTCCTGAACCTGAAGGACCAATAATTGCAACAACTTCGCCTTTACTGACTTTGGTAGAAATCCCTTGTAAAACTTTGAGATTACCAAAAGATTTGTGCAAATTTTCAACATCAACCGCAACATCAACTGCTACGTTGTAATCTTCTTTCAAGTGCATATCCACCCCAAGTTAAACTCATAACCATTAAGTAGTAAATCAAACCAGCAACTATCAGCGGTTCAAAGTAAATATACCTTTCTGCACCGACAATTTGAGCGCGGCGTAACAAATCTGCTACACCAATTGTAGATACTAAAGCTGAATCTTTGAGTAATGCGATACTTTCATTCACCAATGCTGGCAAAATATTTTTAATTGCCTGGGGTAAGATAATATCTAACATCATTGGTCGGTAAGGCACACCCAAAGAAAGTGCAGCTTCGCGCTGTCCCTTATCAACTGCCAAAATACCACCACGAATTGTTTCAGAAATATATGCACCAGAATTTAGTGTAAATGTAATTACCCCAGCTAATAATGCAGGTATGTTGTAACCCGTGATTTGTGGTGTGGCGTAATAAACCAAGGCAATTTGTAACAGTAACGGCGTACCACGAAAGATTGAAGTATAAGCTGTTGCAAACCAGACTAACGGTTTAAATGTGGAGATTTTAAACAGTGATAGAATTGTTCCCCAGATAAAACCAAAAAATGCAGATAAAGCGGTAAATTGCAGAGTAACTAAAATGCCGCGCAAAATAAATGGAATACTTGGGGCAATTTGGGCAAAAGAAAAACCATCATTTGCAGTTGCATTTGTTTCAGGTTCACCACCAAACCATTTATTGATTAACCTATCAATTTCTCCACTACTTTGCATTTGTTGTAAAACGCCATTGAAATCAGCAACTAATGGCGATCCTCTTGGAAATGCGATCGCAGAACCACCTTCGCCTGCTTCAATCGTATTAAATTCTAAATCGGGGTTATTGGCAACAAAACCTGTAGCGATCGTATCTTCAATAATTGCTGCATCAACGCGTCTTGATTTAACTTCTTGAATAATCTCACCAGTACGATTGAGCGGGACAATAGTAACATCTTTAAATTCTTTTGCCGCAGTTTCTTGAATTGAACCAAGTTGAACGCCGACTCTTTTTCCTGCTAAATCTTCAGGTTGCTGAAAGTTGCTACCTTTGAGTGCAACAATTGTATTTTTTGCTTCGTAGTAAATATCAGAAAAATCTACGTTTTGGCGGCGTTCCTCTGTTGGTGTCATTCCCGCCATTGCGAAGTCTGCACGTTGCGATTGTAGGGCAGGTATTATACCACTAAAATCTGTATCTTGAATTTTTAATTCAAATCCTAATTCTTGAGCAATATAATTGGCAATATCTATATCAAAACCAATAATTTCATTTCCCTGTGCTGTATCTCTAAATTCGTAGGGTGGGTAATCTGCTGATGTCACCATTACCAAACTACGCCCAGCATATTGTGATTGAGCGGCAATTTTGTTATTTATGCCATCACTGACGACGATAATTAAGGTAACGATTGCTGCAAGTGAAATCGTAAATAATAGCCTAAGTTTTTTCATTGTAAGTAGTTTACTAACGCAGCAATTTATCTGCTAATTCGTAGATGCCATTAATAGATACCTAAAAAGTTATAGAATTATAAGTCAGCAAATTGTATTTTTATTAACAATTTTTCATTTAAATAAATCGCTTAATGATGCGAAGGAGTAAATTAAGGATCAAGATACTCATGAGCATGAGTAGTAATTCACATTGGACGCGCCGTCAAGCACTATCGTTATTTACAGGATTTGCAGGGAGTTTGGCATTACATGCTTGTACTCAGCAACCATCAGGATCGCTTTTTAATACGTCGTCAACTGCTACAGAATCGGTTCTAGCGACATCAGGAAGTACCCTGTGGATTGGATATACGCCTTTGTATATTGCTTTAGAGAAAGGCTTTTTTCAGGAAAACGGTTTAAACCTTGATTTTAGAGATTTTAGTTCAGCCACCGATGCTATGGCGGCTTTTGGTGCAGGGCGTCTTGATAGTCAAGCGCTGGTGACATCCGAAGCTGTATCGTTAGCTGCTAAGGGAGTAGACTATCGCATCATTATGGCAGCGGACAACTCTTTAGGTGGTGATGGTATTCTGGCACGTAACAGTATTACCAGTATTAATGACTTTAAAGGCAAAGAAGTTGCTGTTGAAGTTGGTGGAGTCAGTCATTTCTTCTTGCTACAAGTTTTGAAGGAAGCTGGTTTAAGTGGTGATGATGTCAGACTTACTAACGTCACACCTGATGCAGCAGCAGCGGCGTATCAAGCAGGAAGAACCGAGATTGCGGTGACTTATTCGCCGTTTTTACAAAAAGCAGATCAAGCACAGCAAGACGGCAGAATTATTTACGATACTTCTCAAATGCCAACAGCAATTGTGGATGTCTACCTGTTTAGCAATCAGTTCATTGAAGCTAACCCCAACGCTGTGACAGGATTTATTCAAGGAATTTTGCAGGCGCGAGAATTTATGGAAACAGATCGCGATGAAGCGCTAGCGATCGCTGGTAAACGTTTGCAGTTGACACCCCAAGAAGTAGAAGAACAACTCAAAGGTGTCAGATTAATCGATTTACCAACGAATTTAGAAATGCTGGGCAATCCTCAAAGTGATATATATTTACTCAATCATATGAATGACTTGTCCCAATTTCTTGTATCGCAAAAACAGATTCCTCAAGCCCCAAATTTAACTAATACGCTAGAACCTAAATTTCTGAAGGAAGTACAAACATAATAGTCATTAGTCACTTGGCTTTTACTAACTGCAAAGCTGCCATAAAATCAGTGTGGAAAATGCGTGCACCTGTTTGCAAATATTCCATTGCATTTAAAGCTGCCCAATGGGCATCCCAATCAGAACCAGCACAGCAATCTTCAATAACGTGAAAATGATAATCGCGTTGATGTGCATCGGCTGCAGTGTAATGAACACAAACATTTGTCATCATTCCCATCAACACAACAGTATCTACTTTCAACCCACGAAGGAGAATTTCTAATTCTGTACCGAAAAAGCAACTATAACGTCGTTTAGAAATTGCAAACTCACCATCAATTGGTGCTAATTCCCAGTAATATTTCGTACTAGCCCAAGTTTCTAAACAATGTACAGGTTCAGCACCATCTAATTCTCTACCAAAGTCTACCATCTCTTTACGATGTACTTCTTGGAAGTGAATAATTGGTATTTTGGTTTCCCGCGCTGCTGCTAGAATTTTTTTGGCTTTAGGAAGAACTTCACTAGTGCCAACATGATGTAAGTTTCCTTCACCTGTGAAGACTCCTGCTTGCATATCGACGCAAATTAATGCGGTTTTTGATAAGTTTAATTGCACCATAGTTATTTTAAGTAAAATGAGCTACCCTAGCCCTAGGGAAAAAATAACCTAGTTACGAGTTTGATCTACCCACGGTGTTAAAGCTTTGGAGAGTAATTTTAAGCTGTAATCAATTAATAAACCAATCACACCAATAATGGCGATCGCAAACAAAACCTTATCTGTTTGTAAAAAGCGTTGTGATTGCACAATGCGATATCCCAAACCATTTTGCGAAGCGATCAGTTCAGCAATTACTAAATAATTCCAAGCACCAGAAATATTAATGCGCAGTGTATCTAATATACTCGGAAATACCGCAGGAATAATGACACTAAATAAAACTTCTCTGCGGTTAGAACCCAAAGTATAAGCCACATTTAACATTTCATTAGGAATAAACTTAACAGTATCAGCAATCATCATCGCATTGTAAAGAACAACACCCAGAAAAATAATTAAAATCTTTGCAGCTTCACCCAATCCAACCCAAATAATAATTAATGGGACAAAGGCAACAACAGGCATATAGCGAACCGTACCAACAATAGGACTAAATAAACTTTCCATGCTGTAGAAAGTTCCCATCAAAATTCCTATAGGTACGCCTACTAGTGCGGCAATCAAAAAACCACCAGCAACGCGCAAACTACTGGCAATAATATCCACATGTAAATTTTCTTCAGTAAACATTCGCACCCCTGCATCAATCACCGCAGTAGGTGTTGGTAAAAACACAGGAGTTGTTAATCCACTGTAGCTAACAAATGCCCAAATAACGAGTGGTAAAGCTAAAGCGATCGCTGACAGCAAAAGCCGTAACCACTGAGGAAACCCTTGACGCAAACTCCAAAATGTAGAAGGAGGAAGATATCTTTTCTGAGGTTGAGAAAATACTTGTGTCATAACGGAATTATGACTTTTTATCAAAGACTCATTGTATCTTAGACAACAGTTTATCGATTTCCGATTCGATTAAATAACAAAAAGATGTCTATTGACCAGCCATTGCTCATAAAAATGTAATGATTCAAAGCTCACGGAAAAATCTTAAAACACAAAGTTTACAAATTAATAATCGTTATCAAGAATACCCTAAGCTAGAAGTTTGTAACTTAAATAAAAGCTTTACAACTCAACGTAAACAATTAGTAGTTTTACAAAATATTAATTTTCAGTTATACCCTAGTGAGTTTGTGTGTGTTGTGGGTGCTTCCGGCTGTGGTAAATCGACATTAATTAATATCATTGCAGGATTGCTACCACCAACATCAGGAGAAGTAAAAGTTGATGGCGAAGTTGTCCTTGGTCCAGGACCCGATCGCGGTATGGTATTTCAAAACTATACTTTATATCCTTGGTTAACTGTTGCCGGAAATATTAGTTTTGGTTCGCGACTGCGATCGCTTTCTGCCAAACAACGCAAAGAACGTATTGCTTACTTTTTAGAAGTTGTCGGATTAACTCAGTTTGCCAAAGCTTACCCTAAACAACTATCAGGGGGAATGAAACAAAGAGTTGCGATAGCCCGTGCTTTAGCAAATGAACCTGATGTATTATTAATGGATGAACCTTTTGGGGCTTTAGATGCTCAAACAAAAGAGCAAATGCAACAGTTTTTACTGAATTTGTGGCAACAAACTCAGACAACAATTTGGATGATTACTCACGATGTAGAAGAGGCTGTCTTTTTATCGCAGCGCGTTTTTGTGATGAGTTCTAATCCAGGAGAAATTAAGCAAGAAATTGCGATAGATTTACCACAAGATCGCGATGTTGAAATTAAATTAACGCCCGAATTTACAGCCATTAAGCGCAAAGTTATGCATTGTTTACGAGATTGTTAAATTCCCATACTTTTGACATAAGTAATCGCAAGTGGTGTTAACCGTTGTTCTAATTCTGTCACGATCGCGCGATCGCTTTCACTCCACTCTCTAGGTTGACCAAAAATACACGGCTGTAAAATTCCCCACATCAAATTATCTTGACACAGATGCGCGTGAATCAAAGCACGATGTCCGAAATGTTTGCGTTCAAAAGCTAAGTTAACAACTTCAGGATTTGCCGTTTCTACATCTTCTACATAAACCGAAGGCTTAGCTTGTAATGCTGCTGAAAATAAGGGATCTTCTGCGGCTAATGATTCTGGTTCTTGACTCCACTCAGAATCAATCACATCAGGAATTTCCGTACTACGTCGCCAACAATAAGCGACTTTCCCCTTTTGATTATGAGGATTGCGCAGATATAAAAAGCAGCGATCTGTTTGCAATACATCACACAATGCGGGTAATAATGCCTTAAAAATGGCATCAGGTTCGCTATGAGTCGCAAAAATGTCTTCTAAAACTTCAGGTAACTGCATTAAAATTAAAACTTCACTAAGAATGACACACCGATCGCACCATAAAATGTCTCTAATTGCAAGTTACCTTGACTATCAATTGCAGTACCTTGATCTGAAAAAAGGCGAGTAATGCGGAAGCGATGGTAGTTTCCTAGCAATTCAGGTAGCGTAACGTAATGAACTTCCTCTCCTGTAAAAACCTCGCGGTCGAGTTCGTGTAAACTATGCCAAGGACATTTCATCAATTCGTGATGGGCATTATGATAACCAAAGTTTAAAAGTAGTAAATTCAACCACCAATAATGCTGCGAAATCACGTTAGAAAATGTATTGGTTTGTTCGTAGATATAATCGCGTTTCGGTAACGGCGAACCCACAGGAATAGCTTCATAAGTGTGTTGAAAAGCATCAACAAATCGCAGCACAGTAATCATCCCAACATAACTGAGAAAATAAAGTGCCACAGCTTTAAGAGAAAGCAAGGCTAATGCTATTAATAGCAAGCTGCGTAAAATAAGTATCGTAACGACACGTTTTTGTTCATCTTGTCGTCGGGGTTCCCAAAAAGGGGCTAAAATACTGCGCCATTGGAAGATAAAGGAAACAATCGGAAAATGCAACCATTCCAAGGCTAAAGTTACACGGCGGATAGGTGCAGGAAGTTGATGCATCCAGCTTGGCAAATCAAAAGAGGCAAAGTCTACGCGATTAATGTGATGAGCAATATGATCTTGAGTTAAATCTTTGAATCGAGCATAGCAGCCACCATTAAGCCAAAGCATGATATTACCACCTATGGCGTTCCACTTGCGCTCAGTAAAGATTGTGCCGTGCATAAACTCATGAGAGAGATATGCTGAAATAATCAGGCTATGGGTAAGTAGTATAACTCCTAAGGCATTGAGCCAAAAATTTGCAAGGAACAGCGCGATCGCACTACCGTAGCCACCTAAAGCATAAGTAATTGCGATCGCATTCCACAGATGCTTTTTATGATGCAAATAGTAAGAGGTGTCAACTGATTTTGCTTTGGCTGGAATGGTAGATCCCATAACAAGGCACGTGACTTGTACATATTATAACAAGTATAAGTGAGAGAGAATTTTGTTTTGTAATGAGAAATACAAACTAATAAGCTGCATATCAAACACGAATAGCAACTTTTCCCATCACTTGTCTCTGTTCAAGGTGGCGAATTGCGGCAGGGACTTCACTCAAGTCGTAGTATCGATCGATAAAGGGGACGATCTTGCCTGCTACCATCAACTCTCTCAATGTGACGAGATCCTTTTGATTAGGTTTTACAGCTAGACATTTTACCTTGCGGCGGCTGATTCTCGAAATCCCAGATCCAAGAAGCATTACTTGGAAAAATCGAGCGATAGATCCGCCAACCATGACGTAGGTTCCCTCAGGAGTCAATATTGGCAAATAGTCAAAAACTGAACGGTACGCTGCTGCATCAAATATTAAATCATAACGCTGCTCATTTTGGGTGACATCTGTTTGAGTGTAGTCAATCACGAGATCTGCGCCCAGCGATCGCACCATATCCATTTTTTTTGCGCTGCATACAGCAGTCACCTCAGCACCAAATGCCTTAGCAATCTGCACTGCGAAAGAACCCACACCGCCGGATGCACCAGCGATCAACACTTTCTGCCCTGACTGAATCTCACCTACATCTCGCAAACCCTGCAAAGCGGTAAGGGCTGCCCCAGGAACAGTTGCAGCTGCTTCAAATGTCGTGGCACTCGGCTTTAGCACTAATGCAGTTTCTGTTGCACAAACGTACTCGGCAAAGGCACCGAAACCACACTCAGACAAGTCTCCAAAGACTTCATCACCAGGCTTAAACTGCGTGACATCTTTACCAACGGCTTCAACTTGTCCTGCTATATCAAAACCGATGATCTTGATTTTTGGCTTGAGGACTCCCCCAAACATCAAACGCATGAAGAATGGAGTTCCTCGCATCAGATGCCAGTCACCAGCATTGACAGACGCAGCATGAACCCGCACCAGTACGCCATTGTCTGGCACAACCGGCTTGTCAACTTCTTGCAGACTCAACACATCTGGTGAACCGTATTTGGTGAGGACGATCGCTTTCATTTTGTCATTTTTGTTGTCCCCTGGTACGGGGATGGGGGTACTCGATGTTTTCATGACCTTCAACATTCTGACTTACACTGTAAGTTTAACTTACGCCGTAAGTTTGTCAAGATGAAAAGCAAACTCAAACCCTAGAATTTGCTTGTTCTGTGCGTTAAGAATTGATTCGATTAGATGGCTAAAAAAAACTCTCATACACCTCCCCCAACCTCACTAAATCGGGAAAAAGTACTGTACGCGGCTATGCGCCTAGCTGACGAGGAAGGCGTTGAATCACTCTCTATGCGGAAGCTGGCTCAGAAATTGGGCGTCAAGGCGATGTCACTGTATAATCACGTGACCAATAAGGACGATATCTTATGTGGCATAGTTGATATTGTAGTGAGCGAAATTGAAGTGCCTAGCCTTGAAACTGACTGGAAAACAGCAATGCGGCGACGGGCGATCTCGGCTCACGAAGTGCTGTTGCGTCATCCCTGGGCAACGATGGCGTTAATGTCACAGATGAATACAGGTTCAGCGATGTTGCGCTATGTAGATGCGACGTTGGGCTGTCTACACAAAGCAGGCTTTTCGTTTGAGATGGCAGATCGGGCGTGGAATGCGATCGATAGCCATATTTATGGATTTACGCTTCAGGAACTGAACTTTCCCCTCGCAACGACGGAGTATGCAGAGGTCGCGAAAAACTTTGTTTCATTCATCCCTGCGGATCAGTACCCTTACCTCAATCAGCTGACGCATCACGTCATTGAAGGTCGTTATGACGGTATTCATGACTTTGAGTTCGGACTTGAATTGATCCTCAATGGTCTGGATCAGTTTCGAGAACAGGTTTAATTAGTGTTTAGCTACCACTTCTGTGCGTGTGTTGCTTAACGATTTCTTGAGTATTGAGACTAAAATTTTTTGAAGGGCAACCAGGTTGACGTTTGGCTTCAAGATAATCTGCAATGAGTTCTTGCATTCTTTGTTGTCCAAACATGTGATAGTGTCCAGGGTAAACGATTTCGACGGGTAAATGCTGTAAGCGTTCGTAGGACGCGATGTAGGTGGAAATGTCGCTACCAGGAAGTTGATCGAGTAAGTCACCGTCGTAAACTATATCGCCAGAAAAAATTTCTTGGCTAAATGGATCGTACAAGGCAATGCATCCAGGAGAATGTCCAGGAAGATGTAGAATTTCAAAAGCGCGATCGCCTAAATCAATGACGTCGCCTTCTTGCAGTAATTGTGTTGGTTCTGCGGCTTGAAAAGTGTATTGTGTCGCAGTGAAACCAGTGTAAGGAAGTTGCGAAAAGTGTTCGTCGAGTAGCCAACCTGATTCAGGATTGCACAAAGCTGCGTGACAATCTCCATGACGTAAAGCTTCAGCTTCAGCGGTATGAATGGCAATATTGTCAAATTCATGAATTCCCCCCGCGTGATCGAAGTGGACGTGGGAAGCGATCGCCAGGAGTGGTTTATCGATTAAACTGGCAATATACTGACGCAGACTAGCAACGCCTAAACCTGTATCAATCAGTAAATCTTGCGTTTTTCCTTTAATTAACCAGATATTTGCTCGATTCCACTCCCAGTAGTGAATTTCGTTAATCCGATACAGGAGATCGCTAATCTTGTGCGTTGCAAACCAACTATCGCATATTTGTTTTGGATTCACAGGATTTTTCTTGAGTAGTAACGTAGTGGGGATCGGCAATTATTTTATAGCAGAGGTCACAAGACGCGCCGAAGCGCAGACCTACGGTTCAGGGTTAAACTTTAGTTAGGGAAATCACCATGAGCTTCTATAATGTCCTAACTCTATTGACTAGGGCTATCATTACCACGTTCCCCATTACTAGTTAGCTTTCAACAAAAAGTTTAAAAGATAAACGAGGTTCTAATCACGCCAATAACAACATCAGAGTTACGCGCATCATGATTTGGTGCGGTTAACCAAAAGACACCAGGAGTAATAGAGACATTATCAGTCAACTGATAGCGGTAAAAAGCTTCGAGATGTAAACCTGTGTCGCGATCGCTGCGTTGTCCATCGGGTAAGCCAATTGCTGAGGCTAAAATTGCATTACTTGTCCCTGTCAAGCGTGGTTGCATACCGACGACAATACCACCTGCGTTTCCTTCGCGGAATAAGTCAGGAAAGTGCAACGTTACCGCATAATTCCAGATATCTGCATCGCCTTTGATTTCACCAACCGCACGCGCCGCAGTGTAACCTACCCATCCACCCAATTCAAAGCCATCAAAAACTCGGAAATTCAGTTGTGCAGCATAAGTATTAGCAACGACTGGATTACTAAAATTATTTTCTGGATTATTAACATCATTGACAACAATCACTTTAGCCGGATTACTACCTGCAAGCGTGTCAACACCAAAACTACCTGAGTAAGCATTGAGATAGAATAAACCGACTTTGAAGCGATCATTGTTGTAGACTAACTGTGTAAACGCACTATAATCGCCATTGAACAATCCTGTATCTTCACCAGGGTTATTGGCTGTATCGAGTCCCCCTAAGTAACCAAAATCTAAGCTAAGTTCTGGAGTGACTAAAAAATTTGCCCCAATACCGGCTTGGTTTCCGATGGGGAAATACATGGGGTTAACTTGCCCAAAGTTAGAAACCGCACCTGTTGCAGTATCGACAAACGGACTAATCGGATCGGTAATAAAAGTAGGATCGGTACCACCTGCTTCTAAGTAGACGCGGAAGCGATCGCCTAGCGGAAACTGATACTGTAATTGAGTCGCAAGTACTTCACCACTTTGGGCAATACTACTAGGAGCGACGCGCGTTTCACCTGTGACGCCAAACCCGATAAAATCTTCTACAATTGTGGCATCTTGTCCCTCGCGGGTTCCTTGACTACCACCAAAAGTAGCCCCAGTGTCAAAGAGTCTTAAATTTGTTGCTTGCACGCGAGTTCTCAGGCGATCTTGTCCAGTAAAACTCGTGTCAAAATTCAAGCGAACGCGATAACCGAGAGTTGTATTATTAATGTCACCCGCAGTGTCACCAAAGGCATCACCAAGATAGGTAATGACTTCTCCTGCAAGTTTCGTTGTCGTAGAAAATTGATTTGCTTCAAGTTCTGCTGTTTGTGCTTCTAAAGCATCAACTCTCCCGCGTAAGCTAGCAAGTTCAGCTGCAAACTCTTCCTGTAATCTTTGCAAAATAGCTAGATCTTCTCGACTCAAACCGCTTGTTGCTGCGGCGATCAATTCGTTAACGCGATCTAGACACGCATTTAAGCCAGCAGCAAATTCATATCTTGTGAGTGCGCGATTACCACGGTATGTACTATCAGGATATCCAGCAATGCAACCATAGCGCTCTACTAATGACTGTAAAGCTTGAAACGCCCAATCTGTTGGCTGTACGTCAGATAGTTGCGAAACCGACGTTAGTTGTGTCATTTCTGATGGCGTAACTTCAGATCTTAGTGATTGAGATACGATGTTGTTTGCTTGATTAGCTTCTGAGGCGATCGCAACATCAGCAATTTGATACAATAAAAAATTAATTAAAACTACACTATAACTCGCTGTTTTACGTACCACTTTAGACACAGATTCTCCCCACATTCAATTAAACTTTGTCCTAGACTTATATATTTTTAAAAATATACATTTGTACATTAAATAAATGTATTAATTAATACTAAAGAATTAGAAAAATATGGGGTTATATCTTTGTATTTAATGTAATTCTTGATCAAGAACTAGTTAGTGTTTACTCAGGGTTTGCTGTGTGTCTAAAGAACGATAAAATATTGATTAAACCTCAATAATTACACAATAAAGTGGCAATTTTGGTAAACTTTTACTCAAATATTTAGCACAAATAGATTGGGATAGTCAAAAGTAAAATTGAGATAAACAGTCTTTATTCAAAAACCATATTCATAAGTGTTTAAACTAATAATGTAAAAAGACTAGCTACTGTCCCAAATAAGCAGTTAAAACTTCAGGGTTGTTTTGAATTTCACTTGGAGTACCAACAGCAAGATTGCGACCTTCAGCTAATACCCAAACGCGATCGCACAGTGACATAATGACGTCCATATTGTGTTCAATAATCAAAAACGTCATACCTTCCTGATTCCAAGTGAGAATGCGATCGCAGATTTGATTAATCAAAGTGGGATTGACGCCCGCAGCAGGTTCATCGAGTAAAATCAACTTAGGTTTTGTCATCAACGCCCGCGCCATTTCCAGTAGCTTTCGCTGTCCCCCTGATAGCGCCCCTGCATACTCATATGCCATATGTGCTAGCCCAACAGATTCTAAAAGCAACATTGCTTGTTGTTGCAGTTGACGTTCTTGTTTCTTAACTATGTAAGGTTGCAACTGTACTTGCCAAAAGTTTTCCCCAATTTGGGATTGTGCTGCTAGTAGCATATTATCCATCACCGATAACCGTGATAGAGTGCGAGCTACTTGAAACGTCCGTACCATTCCTTGTTGCGCAATTTTGTGAGTCTGTAAATCCTGAATCGGTTTGCCATCAAAAATCACGCGACCTTGATCTAGGCGAATAAAGTTTGACAATAGATTAAATAAAGTGGTTTTCCCTGCACCATTAGGACCAATTAAACCTGTAATACTACCTGGTGCTACACTAATTTCGGCATTGTCAACTGCCTTAATGCCACCAAAGCTTTTCACTAAACCACTCGCTGCTAGCAAATCCATAAACTCAATTTACTGCTGTACTTTTTAGAAGAGTAAAGTTCCAATCACGATCAATGCTTCAACCAACCTTTAACCCCAACCTCCGACCTTTACCATAAGTTGCACCTAGCAAAAATATTCCCACAACAAATAACCAAACCCCCCAAATTGTAAAACCAATAGGTGTCACTTCCCAAGTAGGCATTGATGGCATCACCGTTGCTAGCAACTCACTTTGTCCCAGAATCCACAAAGGTACTGTAAAAATACCCAGCCAAGCTACCCAAGATTTGAACAACGCAGACTTAAGCATGACAAAACCTACTCCTAATGTCCAAAAAGCAAGCAAAAATTGTCCGAGTTGTTCGCCAATAACAACACCGCCATATTGATGAACTGCTTGATAGACGACTGTAACCGTTTCCCGAGTTGTTGTACTAGCATCGGGATCGACATATAGGTTAGCCAAAATCGGAATCACAAACACCCAGCGCATAAGTCCAATCGATTGTAACAGTGCTGAAAGCACTCCCATCAAAGTGATAGCAGCAAGATAAGGAGTGTCTTTTCGTCTTAAAACCTGGTGTAGTAAAACACTGGTGGGGATAAACAGTAGTGCCAAAAGCGCAAAGGCAAACCAAGTTAAGATTAATTTTGTACCACCTGCATGAAAGCTTGTTAAAACCTTAGCTGTCGGTTGACGTAAGATATCGTCATACTCAAAAGTTTGCGCTAATAAGTAGTAGGGTACATTCAGCAAAACTGCAAAAAGAATTAATAAAATACCTGTTATCCGCACAAGCTGTAAACGGTTCATCACATTTACCTCACTGTTTTGGAAATTAATTTGACCAATACTTGATTAGCGATCGCTCTACTCCCAGCAGGTAAGCTAACCGTGCTAAACTTGCAATAATCAACTTCTGCACCAACATGAATAACGGTGGTGCAACAAGAACAAGATCGGCTTTTTGCATAATTACAGCAAGATGTAATATATTTGTTGGCATTCCTGCTTGATTTACTCTGCCATCATTGGCAAGACCGTACATTGCGCGAATAAACTGCTCAAATTGTCGTGGTGGCAGTACCTCTGAAACAAATATCACTTCATTGTTTGCAGAATTGCGAAAACTATGTGGCATTCCCGCAGGTACACAGACAATTTCTCCAGGTTGGAGGATCTTAATATTGCCTTTCGTTCCCAATTCCATTTCTAAAGAACCACTCAAAACTTCAAATGTTTCAGTAATAGAGTTGTGGTAGTGTAAAGGGCTGCCGTTGGCTTTGGGTGGAAGAACGTATTGAGCTTTGAAAGACTTGCCATCACTATCTTGAGTAGTACAAAAGATTGTCATGCGATCGCCTGTTATAGAATTAAGCATTGTGGATGCTTGCTGAGATTGAAGTGTTGATGTCATGTTTTAAAATTTCCTGTTGTCAATTTCAAGTTGGAACGTTTTGACCAACAATTTAAAGATATTCGGTTAATTGAAAGAGAAGTTGACCGCTAACGCCATAAAATTGACCGCATCTGCCGTTTTTGATTTTTATGAAACAGGCAATTTCAGTATTGCTCATTCGCAATTCAATTCAGTATGCAGCCGCCTGTGGTATCGATCCCCAAAGTTTATGTGCGGCGATTGGTATCAAGCCAAGTCTTTTAGAAATGCCTGATGCCTATGTTACAGGAGAAGTCGATCAGACATTGTGGCGCGAACTAGTTCAGCAGACTGGCGATCAAAATATTGGTTTACACATTGGTGAGAAATTCAATCTAGCAGCGATCGGTATTTTGGGTTATGTGTTATTCAATTGCCAAACTTTTGGACAAGTCCTTAATAAGCTTTCCCGTTATCTGTGTCTTATCAGTCAAGGAGTTGAGATTAATTTTACTGTTTTGCAAACACAAGTTTTATTTGAATATCATGTCATAAGCGATTGGAAAAACTACCTCCTAGAAGAACCCCGACAACCAATTGAAGTCAACTTTTCAGCATTACTTACAGCAGCTAAAACTCTCACAGGTTACTCTTTACATCTACACGAAGTTTGGTTTCAATATCCTCAGCCCGCAGACATCACTGAACACCAACGAATATTTCAATCGCCTATTTTATTTTCCCAGTCAGTAAATCGCTTAATCTTTGATGCAGCTTACTTAAATTTGCCCGTTTTATCATCTAATTCATTACTTTTATCTACATTTGAGGAACACGCTACAGTGATGCTTGATACTATTAATCAAAAGAATATTTATACTCAACAAGTAGTTCGTGAAATTACTCACTGCTTGCAAGGTGAAGTTCCTTCACTTGAGGCGATCGCCCGTAGCTTAGCAATGAGTGTCCGTAACTTACAACGCGAACTTCACTCAGAAGGTACTTCTTACCAACAACTACTCGACGAAACTCGCAAAGAGTTGGCAATGCGGTATCTCAAAAAACAAGATGTGATGATTCACGATATTGTATTTCTGCTAGGTTTTTCAGAACCGAGTGCATTTCATCGCGCCTTCAAGCGTTGGACAGGAAAAACCCCTAGGGAATATAAATTAAATGGGTAAAAATCAACGTAAATTCAAGGCTGGAAATTGGACATAATATCTATTACTCCGCTTTTATTTCCCTAACGTCAATTCCTCTTTCTTACCCAAAATTCCCTGCGGACGCCACAGCATCAGTAACATCAAAATTAAACCAATCACCATAATCCGAAATGCACCTAAGCGCGCTTCATCCAAAGGAAAAATTGCGGGTAAAGCAAAGCGTGTAATTGCATCATATGCCCAGTAAATCACCGCACCTAGTAGCGTACCTACATTGTTGCCCGCACCACCTAAAATAACCATTGTCCAAGCATCAAAGGTAATCTGTGGTTGAAAATTATCAGGGTAAATCGTTGTTAATTGCCATGCTAACAATGCACCCGAAACTCCGGCGATCGCCCCTCCTAACATCAATGCTTGCAACTTGTACCAAAATACGTTTTTTCCTAACGCTGTCGCCACATCCTCATCTTCTCTAATAGCTTTTAATACTCTTCCCCAAGGCGATCGCACTAGCACTTCTAGTCGCCAAAACACCAACGCTAAAATCACAACCGATATTAGCATCAACCCAGCATTTGCATAGTTCGTGTAGTTATACAGCGCGATCGTACCCGCAAGATACAACACTAAAATCAACCCCACCGCCAAAATTCCCAACATCAAACGCGAGATAGAAAATTCTTTTTCTTTTAACTTTTTCTGTACAAAGGTACTTCTGCGCCCCTTTCCTACCCACTTCCACAAACGCCAATAACATACTCCAACAACTAGTGTTAGCAGCCCAATCATACCCAATCTTGTTAGTAAAGTCGGGTCAAAACTTGCTAGTGGTAAAGGATAACCTTGTAACCCAAATGAACCTGGTGTAAAACCATTTCCAGTGGGTAAGTCTTGATTGTTGACAACTAATCGTAGTAGTTCAGATACACCAATTGTGACAATTGCAAGGTAATCTTGGCGCAAACGCAGCGTAGATAAACCAATAATTAGTCCCAGCAGTGCGGCAGTACCTGCTCCAGCAAGTGTGGCTATAATTAAAGGAACACCGTGCAAGGTTAATAAAACGGTTGTGTAAGCACCCATCGTCATGAATGCGACATGACCAAAGTTAATCAGCCCAGTAAATCCCCACTGCAAATTTAAGCCTAAACTAAATAAAGCAAAAATAGCTGTCGAGATGATTAAGAAAATCAGATAACCAACCCAACCTGATAAATTCTCGAACATATACTTTAGTGACAGCCCGTGCAAAATGCTTGTTGATGGTGAATTTTACAGCATTGCTAGCCAAATGTGTTACGAGTTAGGCATGAATACAATCAATAATCTCACTGTAGAGGGCTGAACGTTTATAGTTGAACACTTAAATTAAACTGGTGTGATGATAACGAGTAAGTTGAGATTTTCTATGAACGCTGCAACACTGTGGCAACGTTACCAAGACTGGCTTTATTACCACGAAGGTTTGGGATTCTATTTAGACGTCAGTCGCATGAGCTTTGATGATGCTTTTGTAGCGCAATTACAACCCAAGTTTGAAAAAGCGTTTCAAGATATGGCGGCTTTAGAGGAAGGCGCGATCGCTAATCCTGATGAAGATCGCATGGTAGGTCACTACTGGTTGCGTAATCCTGATCTTGCCCCAACTTTAGAAATCAAACAAGATATTACGCAAACGATTGAGCAAATCGAAACTTTTACCAAAAAAATTCTTAGCGGTGCAATTCACCCGCCACAAGCCCCGCGATTTACCGATATTCTCTCAATTGGTATTGGTGGTTCGGCATTAGGACCGCAATTTGTTGCTGAAGCCCTCGCCCCAGATTTTCCACCTCTGGGAATTCATTTTATTGACAACAGCGATCCTGCAGGAATTGACCGCGTTCTCACACGCTTGCGCAACCGCCTAGCAAGTACATTGGTGATTGTGATTTCTAAATCAGGTGGAACGCCAGAACCGCGTAATGGAATGCTCGAAGTTAAAAGAGTTTATGCAGGGCAGAATTTAGATTTTTCTCACTATGCGATCGCCATTACCACTCCTGATAGCAAATTAGACCAACTAGCGAAAACTGAAAAATGGTTAGCAACCTTTCCTATGTTCGACTGGGTAGGCGGACGTACCTCGGAAATGTCGTCTGTTGGCTTGCTACCTGCTGCCTTACAGGGAATTGATATTCAGGCAATGCTAGCTGGGGCTAAAGAGATGGATGATGCCACTCGCGTACCCGATATTAAACAGAATCCAGCGGCTTTACTTGCACTAAGTTGGTACTACGCTGGTAACGGACGCGGTGAAAAAGATATGGTAGTCCTACCTTACAAAGACAGCTTACTATTATTTAGCCGCTACTTGCAACAGCTAGTCATGGAATCGCTGGGTAAGGAAAAAGACTTGGATGGCAATGTTGTCAATCAAGGAATTGCGGTTTATGGCAACAAGGGATCAACCGATCAACACGCCTACGTGCAGCAGTTACGCGAAGGTGTACCGAATTTCTTTGCCACCTTTATTGAAGTTTTAGAAGATCGTCAGTATGGTTCCCCAGAATTAGAACCAGGAACAACATCCGGTGATTACTTATCAGGATTTCTGCAAGGAACCCGCCAAGCCTTGTATGATAACCACCGCGACTCAATTACTGTAACGATCCCGCAAGTTAATCCGCGCACGGTAGGAGCACTGATTGCACTGTACGAGCGCGCTGTTGGTTTGTATGGTTCTCTCGTCAATGTTAATGCGTATCATCAACCAGGCGTTGAAGCTGGCAAAAAAGCTGCTGCTGCGGTCTTGGATTTACAAAAACGTATATTACAAGTTCTCGAAGACGACAGTCGATCGCTTTCAATCGCAGAACTAGCAGAAAAAGCTCAAGCAACTGACCAAATTGAGACAATTTACAAAATCCTGCGTCATCTTCACGCTAATAAACGTGGTGTCATCTTAAATGGTAATTTCGGCGATCCCAGTAGTTTAACTGTGACGATTAATTAGCGCTCTTCAGTTAGCAATTAGCAATGAGCTTTTTGCTAACACTTATTTTTGTGTCTTTACCATACTTTGGTCTTTTTTGTTCATTTGTAACAACTTTTTATAAATAAGTGACTTAGACTAGAAAGTAAGTCTTGAAATCTATGGGTGCTGATATGAGTTCAGTCAGGGGTGTAGAGATTCATCCGTTATCAGCAATAAAAGGGGGTATGACTGAGTTTTATACCCCTCAATCGAGCCATGAGACAATGCTGGTGCAAATTCCACCAAAAACAATTGACGATCTTTTTGTGCACAAAACACAAACTGACCAGCTATTAGTTGTTAAAGGTAGTTTTGTACTAGTAGTGTTAGTAAATCGTCATTATCAATACATACCCTTGAGCGATCGCAAACCTACGGTAGTAAAAATTCCTCCTGGAGTGTTGCATGGAGCAATAAATCTGTCATCTGAACCTTGTGTATTAGTCAATGCGGTATTACGTCATCGTCCAACAGTTGAAAAAGATTACCAACCGCACAAACCACCGTTTCCTTATGAGATCGACACAGTAAGGGCGATTTTGGCGTTGGAGTCACAAGTTAATCGGGCGATCGCATAGTAATAGCGATCAAAAAAATTTGGTCGCTAAGACTGAAATTGAGAATGTGCATAAATGGCAAGTTGAGCACGGTTGCGCAGCTCAAGGCGATTGAGTAAATGATTTACATGGGTTTTAACGGTTCCTTCCGAAATGTAAAGCTGTTCAGCAATGTCACGATTGGTGCAACCTCGCCCAATTAGCTGCAATACTTCTTGTTCCCGACGAGTTAGCTGAGATTGTAGCTGGCTAGGTACTAAAGGAGCCTTAGTTGCTGGAATACCCGCAATCAACTTCTCTATAAGTTTGGGAGCAAGTTGCGTGTAGCCACGATGAACGAGACGAATTGCTTGTGCCAACTCTTCTGACGGCATATCCTTGAGTAGATATCCTTTTGCACCCGCTCGTATAGCATCTGAAATGTACTGATCGTCATCAAAGGTAGTTAAAACTAATACACTAATGTTTGGGAACGCCTGACAGATGAGGCGGGTTGCTTCTCTCCCGTCCATAAGAGGCATTTTCACATCCATTAACACAACATCTGGTTGCAGCGTAGTGACTTGATCTAGGGCTGCTTTGCCATTGTTGGCAATTCCAACAACTTCTAAGTCTGGCTCTAGGCTTAACATAGCTTTTAAACCCTGGCAGATAAGAGTCTGATCGTCAACCAACAGCAGGCGAATCATGTAGTGTGCTCCGAAACGTCTAATAATTTAATACACGAGCGACGTTTCTGATTAAGTAATTTCTGTTATTTTGAAATCATATCATCTCCGGTTAAATAATCAGAATAACAGTATTATTACGGTGTTATTAGTCACTAGTCACCTTTGTGGAAAGATTTTGTGCTGCGACTTGTGTCGGCAGGCTAACAATGATGCGACAACCACAACCAAGGGCTGTTTCCAGGCGAAAATCTCCGTCTAGTGCCGCTACTCGTTCTTGTATTCCTTGCAGTCCAAAGCCGCTAGTATCAGCCGTTACATCGAATCCCTGACCGTTATCTGCGATCGCTAGATGTACCACATCTGACGTTGCTTGCAGTTGAAGTTGAACTTGGGTAGCTTGTGCATACTTGCAGATATTAGTCAAGGCTTCTTGGATAACTCGATAAAGTGTTTTCACAATTTGAGGTGACAAATCTGCTTTGACATCAATATTGCTTGCAGTCTCGATTCCTGTACTTCGACGAAAATCTTCCACAAGAGCAGCGATCGCCTCTAAAGAAGGTTCGGCTTGAGCATCTGCCCGCAGTGCATTTACCGATTGACGCACCTCTTGCATTGCCAACTTTCCCAACCGTTGCGCGTGTTCTAAAAAGGCTTGTGCTTGATCGCGATCGCGCTGCCAAAGCTTTGCAACTGTTTGCAGTTGAATGTTCAAGGTTGTCAGCGCATGACCTAAGGCATCGTGAATCTCGCGGGCAATGCGATTGCGTTCTTGTACTGCTGCTAAGTCTTCAACTTGCAGCGCATACTGCCGCAGTTGTTTATGCGCAAGTAACAGTTGTTGCTGGGTTTGGCGCTCTGCTAACAAAGTGTTGACCAACTGCGACACTAAAAACAGCACTAGCCCAAACATCAAAAATTCGGCAATTTGGTGCATCAAAATTCGCTGTAACTGAACATCAGGCAGTATCAAAGGCAGAAACGTGCTGAGATATTGCATTTGATGTACTGCAAACAAAATTAAAGACAAACCTGCAACAATCCAGCGTCCTGGTGGCTCGAATAAAAAGCAACTCCGGATCATCACAATCACATACAGCGTGGGCAAGATGTGCAAGTATCCCAAAATTGTCCCGCAAAATATCAAACTAATCTCAATCGCGGTGTAGACATACCGCATGAAATTGCTACCACTAGGCAGCATTAACCCCATCAACCCCAACAAAGCTAAGATCAATAGATGCTGTACCGGAATACTTTGCCGCTCCCATGCTTCAAACACCGCCATTGCGGTACAGCTAGCAAGCATCGCCCATTCTGTGTAGAGCAAGAATCGGAAGGGAGTAGGTTGGAGTGGCGACAGAAGCATAGGTATCCTTGCTAAAGTTGAGAGCTTATTTTATTAATACTGCGAACAAGCTTGAATGAGTGATTGCAAAGGAATTTTTCAAACTTTGGTTGCAGACGTTGCGTGATGTTGATCAAAAGATAGAGTAATCGGGTCAACGAAAGTTAGAGTTGTTGTCATGATTTCGTTGATGTGGAATTCAAACTTTCTTTAGACGCTGAGCCAGGGTTGAGTTGCATAAGATTAGGTCATCGAGCAGAACGCAAACGCACTTGTTAACTGCTCGCACCAGAAAAGCAATTTGATTTATCTAAATTAAGGAATAACTCATCATGGTACAAGTAGTAGGAACTGCTGGTAATGACGCACTGATTGGGTCGAATGGAGATGACCTGATTCAAGGACTTGCGGGTGACGATCGCCTCAGTGTTGTCCAAGCGTTTATTAATCAACCGAATGGAATTGTGAATCTAGGCGATCCAGGCAACGATACCCTAGATGGTGGTGTTGGCAATGATACAATGACGGGTGGAATTGGCAATGATACATATATTGTCGATAGCGTGGGTGATACAGTCATTGAGTTTTTCGGCTCAGTCATTGATCCTGAAAGTGGTGGCATCATCGAAGGTGGCAATGATACTGTTCGGGCTTCGGTTGGTTTTACCTTGAGTAATTTTGTCGAAAACTTGACGTTGACAGGCACTGCCAAGATTAATGGTACCGGCAACGAACTCAATAACGCGATCAGAGGAAATGGTGCTAATAATACGCTGAATGGTTTAGCAGGCAATGACACGCTGATTGGTGGCAATGGAGTTGATATTCTCAATGGTGGTGCAGGTAACGACCAACTCTCCGGTGGCAAAGGCAATGATGTCTTAGTAGGCGGTGCAGGTGCAGATCGCTTCTTATTCGATTCTGGTAAGTCGTTCCAGCGCAGCGACTTTGGAGTTGATACCATTCGTGACTTTGTGACAGGAACCGACAAGATCGTTCTGGATCAAACCACATTCGGAAATATCACGGTGAATGATATTGAGATTGTCGCTAATGATGCGATCGCTGCTACTAGCGATGCATTAATTAGCTTTAGCCTTGGCTCGGATCGCGTCTTCTTCAACCAAAACGGTGTTCAAACTGGCTTTGGTACAGGTGGTGCTTTTGTCCAACTGCAAGGACTCCCAGAAATTACTGTTAGCGACTTTACAATTCAGGTGTAAAAATTGTTAGAAGGGGCGAGGAGCGAGGGGAAAATATAAAAACCTAGCCCTGTTAATTAGAATTGTGATGTCCCCGATTTTAATCGTGGAGTAGGAGAAAAGGTATCTAAAATGAGATCCTCACTTTTAAGCATGGGGGTGTCTCACTCCTCGCTCCTCTTGAAGTCGTCGCTAGCTGTTAAAGTAGTAGAGCAATCCTATCTAAGTTATAAACTCTTTTTTGCACCAAACCACACCAGCGTATTGCCAGCACAATGTTAGCCGCAGGCGGTAGGATCTAAAGGTCTCAAAGAAAAGACTTCACAAACAATTTAGGGTTGCTATGCTATTATTCTGGCTTAGTGATGACGTTTCTTTACCACTACCCAACGTTATATCCTGGTGTTCTTCTCAAACGCTACAAGCGCTTTTTTGCAGATGTGCAGTTGGAGTCTGGAGAAGTTGTTACAGCACATTGTCCGAATACTGGACCAATGACGGGCATTTGTCAACCTGGTAGTACTGTGCAAGTATCTTATAGCGACAATCCAAAGCGATCGCTTAAGTACACCTGGGAAATGATTCTCGTCAATGATAATGAGCCTACTTGGGTAGGTGTTAATACGAGTTTACCTAATCGGATTATCAAACTAGCGCTAGAACAAAATCTGTTTCCTTTGGGGAGTTACAACAAGATTCGTTTTGAAGTTCCCTATGGTACAGATAAAAAAAGTCGAGTAGATTTTGTTTTAGATGGCGATTGCGCTTCGCGCAGCACCAGAGGCGATCGCACAACTTATATTGAAGTAAAAAGCACAACTTGGGTAAACGGGCGAACTGCGTTATTTCCTGACACCGAAACAACACGCGGACAAAAACATCTACGCGAACTTACGGCATTAATACCAGCAAACGATGCGGTGATGTTGTACTTTATCAATCGCGGTGATTGTACTGCGTTTGCACCTGGAGATGGTGCCGATCCAATTTATGGTCAATTATTACGGGCTGCGATCGCACTTGGGTTAATAGTCTTACCGTGTCGCTTTGAAATTACTCCTGAAGGTATCAGCTATTTAGGATTAGCAGAGTTAAGAGTTTAAAAAAATACCAATTACCTATTACCCATTACCACTTTCACAAAAAAGTCGAAAGTACAAAAAGTATTCCTAAGTGCCAGAATACCAGGTTGACAGCGATACCTGTGGCAATTCCGGCGATCGCCCAGCGTTTTTGATGTTGCTGAAAGTGTTCAATACTTTGCCAACGACGACTTTTCCACGCCCATTCATTACCTTTAACACCAAGAGCGATCGCCATCCAAAACCCCAATACAGGAACCCAAGACAAAAAACCAATCCACACGCCATTTGAAATTAACCAAAAAGGTGCAAGTAAAAATGCACCCCAGTTCCAACCTTGAATTTCTTCTGGTACGCAGATTGAGGTATCAAATAAACCACCTTTACCAGAGTTATTCACCACAGTAGTACTAACAACAATCCCCGATTCTAATGCAGCTAAAGCTTGACGTGCAGAATTGAATCGTTTTTCTACTGCTGGTTCTGTGATTTTCTGCAACCAGCTAAGCAGACTAGAGCTACAATTTACCAAGTCAGCAAATTGAAAATGTAAGTTGTGCTGGGGTAAATCTGCAGGTGAAGTACCAGTAAGTAGATGAATTAAAGTTGCACCCAAAGCATAAAGATCAGATGCAGCAACAGCTTTCCCGCCAAATTGTTCTAAAGGCGTATAACCGTCAGTGCCAACGACTGTAAATGTCTCACCGAGATGTGTATCATATTGAACTGCACCAAAGTCAACTAAATATACTTTCTCATCGTTACTCCAGATTAAATTACTCGGTTTGATATCGCGATGGATAAGTGGCGGATACAACTCGTGGAGATATACGAGGATGTGTAATACTTGTGCAGCAATTTGACGAATTTGCGATTCACTCAAGCATTGTTGCTGCCATTGTTGTAGTGATATGCCAGGAATATACTCTTGAACTAAAACATAAGCAGGTGATTGTGCTTCTAGCCAGAATGCGTCTCGATATTGGGGAATTTGAGGATGACTGATGTGCTGTAAAACTTGGGCTTGGCGTTCAAATAGTTTTAATTCTTCCCATTCTGTCACATGACTAAAAAACAGTACTTTTACAATCACACAAGTGGTTGGGTGTGTGCAATCAACTGCTAGCCAAGTTTGCTTGCTTCGGCAATTCTTCAGCTTTTCCTGAAGTTGGTAGCGCCCTTGTAAAAGTTGTCCGCATTGCAGCATGAAATTGCGATTCCTTAAAGCCCCTTCTCTAATTTAGTCAAAGTGAGAACTATGCAGTAACGATTTTGTGTATCTCTACCAAGGTAATATCTCACCGTTGCTGTGCCAAAAAATCCCTGTATTTTCCAACGTTAATTGATCAATTCGCGTTAACAATCCTTGTACTGAGGCTTCCGCTGTAATGCCATTGACTGTAAAATTCGTCATGCGAGTTTGCACTAAGCCTGGATGTAAAATAGCTACAGCAATGCTTTGTGGTTTGAGATCGTGGGCAAGCGATTTACCTGCCATAGATAGTGCCACTTTTGACATCCGATAGCCGTAAGATCCACCAGAAGTATTATCTGCAATCGAACCCATCCGGCTTGTCATCAATACAACCTTTGCACCAGATTTTAGGCGAGGAAGCAATACTTGAGTAACCCGCAATGCACCAAGCGCATTAACCTCAAACTGTTCTCGAATACTATCAAAGTCGAGATGTTCTAATGTAACGCGCTTGATAATACCAGCATTGTTGATTAAGACATCAATCGGGGTTTCTCCTAGTCGCTTGTGCAAATCTGCAACTGAAGCATCAGAGGTAATATCAATACCTTCTTCTAAACGAACTCCTAACGCCTTTAACTCATCCGTTGCTGTTCGACAAACTGCGATCGCACTATCCCCGCGCTGCTGAAGTTGACGACAATATTCATAACCAATACCGCGATTTGCCCCTGTCACTAAATATGTTGCCATAAGATGCTTATACTGCGATGACCCTTTCTTATGTTAGGCGATCGCACTCTATAACCTCATTCATCCACTTTCCTTCTAGTTGCTTTAATCCGCGATCGCTTATTTTTACTATCAAGCCGTTTTTGCTGAGAAAGATACGATGGCTTAGTGGGTTTACGCTTTTTAGGGATAACCATGACACTTTGAATCAAATCTTGCAAGCGTTTCAGTGCTTCCTCACGATTTTGTTCTTGGCTGCGATGTTCTTGTGATTTAATCACAATCACGCCGTCTTTTGTAATGCGTTGATCGCTTAGTTGCAATAATCGTTCTTTATAGAGATCAGGTAATGAGGAAGCTTGGATATCAAAGCGCAGATGAATTGCTGTCGCCACCTTATTGACATTTTGACCGCCCGCCCCTTGAGAACGAACGGCACTCACTTCTATTTCGCTATCAGGAATAGTGACTGTTTTAGACACTTGTAGCATAGTTGATCTGTATTGGCGTTAAAGAGCATTTGAAAAAGAGAAAAGCCTGTACAAGGTAGGTTATCAACACAGAAAGCGTGACAACCTGATAAAGCTTTATACAAATGCTACCTAAGAATGCGAGTGCAAATGAATTCACCGCCAAACAAACATAGACGCAAAGCGGTGAACAGCGCGTTGGGCGGCTGCGCCGACTTGAAGCGACTGCGAACCCGAAGGGCTTCCCGTAGGGTAGTCCACGGAGGTGGACTCAGATTGAGAATTGCAAACACATCGCTATAATCTTGACCAATAAATTCATTGGTGTCTAAACTAAACCGATTGAGATGACAATTATCTTAGGTTGCTTTATATTACCTAGTATTTGTCTTGCAGCAGTTGAATGAGCAAAGATCGCCACGATAAATACAGCTACTACAATTAGAATAAAACGCCCAAATAACCTTGCTTTCCAAAACTGTAAAATACTTTCCAGCGCTCGACTTAACAAACAAAGCTGGGCAAAAGCGATCGCCCTCATGCTGTTTAACCTGCTCATGCTTTCATATGTAGAGTTATGCAGAAAACTTACAAAAGTATTGTTAAGAACAGGCTATGAGACTGATAAGTTAATCTTAAGCTTATTTTTCTTGCTCAAATGTCGCTATTATGAGGTCATGAGTCGCTATGGATGAGCAACCACATTCTTTACTAAAAGCCTCAGATATTAACTCTATGGATGAGTTTGAATTTCATCATCCACTCAATCCCAAATCAGAAATTTATTGGCGTAATATCAGTCGTGTTGTTGGGCTAGAACATATTGCCATTACACTTGCTCGCGTACCATCAGGAAAAGAATCTTTTATTTATCATCTGCACCATCATGAGGAAGAGTGGATTTACATCCTTTCTGGTAGAGGAATAGCAGAAATTGGAGACAGCGAATATGAAGTAGCTTCAGGTGACTTTATGGGCTTTGGGCTACCGCAACAACCACATCATCTCCGTAATCCTTTCAATGAAGATCTCGTTTATTTAATGGGTGGTGAAAAAGTTCGTTGCGATATTGGTGTTTTTCCTCGATTGGGTAAACGTGCGATCCGCGATGGTGATGCAGCATACATTATTGATGATTCAAAGCTACAAGATTTTTGGGATAGTAAACAAGAGAGTGATGATTAGATAGCACAGTGTTTGACCAATACGCTAAAAAACGCAATTCTAAAATTGTATGAGTACGACAACGCTAAAAAAACTAACTTTCATCGAATTTCTTGAACAATACCCAGATGGCGAAGGTATCTTTGAACTTGTGGATGGAGAAATTGTTCAGGTGGAACCGACGAGAGCGCACAAAAATGTGGCAAGATACCTTGTTAGATGCATGGATCGAGAAATTGAGCGATTAGGACTTGATTACATTGTTGACAAAGATATCGTCATCCGCACTGTCAAGGCGTCTGGTAAAGAACAAGGCAGAAACCCCGATGTTGGTGTGGTTTTATCAAGTGTGTGGAACAATAATGTATCCGCTTACGGTGCGGTAACTGAACCGATTCAACTTGCGGTAGAAGTTGTTTCTACGAATTGGGAAGATGATTATATTGATAAGTTGGATGAGTATCAAAGGTTAGGAATTGCTGAGTATTGGATTATTGATTATTTAGCGATCGCTTCTCGCACTATCTTGGGTTCGCCAAAATTTCCTACTGTTTTTGTTCATCAGCTAGTCGATAGCAAGTATCAAACACAAGCTTTTAAAGGCGCGGATAGAATTATCTCACTAACTTTTCCAGAAATAAACCTCACTACAGAACAAATTGTTGCAGCTAGCCAAATGTCAAAACTTTAATATTACAGACAACATCTATCGGGTAATAGATACTTTGTTCAATGACCAGTCACCAGCCCTGAAGTTACGTTTATTTTGACTCATTTACTTAATACTATAGTTGCTTCTTAGTGAGGTGGATAAGAATTAGCTAAATATCAACCCATTTACGGAGCAAGTTAGCATGAGTTTTGCAAATGAGGTCAAATTCTGGTGTTTTACCATATTTCTCAAACATCACTTGTTTGGTAGTATCCAAGTCAAAGAGAATTTCTCGCTCGTTTGAATCGCGGATCAAGCTTTGTATCCAAGTAATAGCCGCAAGTCGAATTCCAGTTGTTACAGGTTCAACACGATGTAACGTTGAAGAAGGATAAGCGATCGCCGAGCCAGCAGCCAGTTTAAATGTCTGTTCGCCTAACGAAGTTTCAATAACAAGTTCACCACCTTCATAAGTATCAGGAGAACTCAGAAATAGTGTTAACGATACATCTGAGCGCATTGGCGGTATTCCCATCAATGCATTATCTACGTGATAGCCATAGTACATTCCTGGCTCGTAGTAACTAAATAGTACTGGACGTATTACTTTTGGTCGTATGGCAGCTTGAAACAGCCGATTGCGTTGCAGTGCTTGATGCACAATCGGACGCAATTCCTGTGTTATTATGGAATCTCCTTTAAGCTGAGTATTATTTTTTACTTCTTTAGTGTGCCATCCTGCTGTTAGTTTACCATCAACAAACTCAGCAACTTTAAGTTTTGTCGTGATTTGTTCAAGTTCATCTAAAGTGAGAACTGCATCGATGCATAAAATCATAATTGATCCGACGTTTACTAAAAGGACAGCCAAGACGGCTATCCCACATTTAAGTAAGTTATATTGAATTAGCTTTCACCACCTTCCCCAGCCTCACCAGCCTCACCAGCCTCACCAGCTTCTCCAGCTTCTCCACCAGGAACAACAGGTTGAGTTTGTGTTGGTTCTCCAACTTCACCGGCTTCACCAGCTTCTCCACCAGGAGTTGTCCCACCATTACAAGCTGAAACAGTTGCAGCTAGCCCAAGTGCAAGAAACATTTCAATTGCTCTAGAACGCACGATCAATACTCCTCAAATTAAAATATCTGTATTATCTCAATAGATTGCAATATTTTAAATTGCTAAACTTAGGCGAGATCCATTTTGGGTTTTAGCAACTTCAATTCGAGCTTGAAAAGCTTCTTTAAAGTAAGGCATATGCGTCACTGTGAGAATACAGGCAAAATCATTGGCGATCGCATTGATTGCCGCAATTAAGCGATCGCACCCTTCTTGATCTTGAGTACCAAAGCCTTCATCAATAATGAGTAATTGTAGCGCTGCACCTGCTCGTTGGGCGAGAAGTTTCGCTAATGCAAGGCGAATTGCAAAGTTAATCCGAAACGCTTCTCCTCCTGAGTAAGTCTCATATGGTCTTGTACCGCGTGCATCGGCAATAAGAATATCAAGCGTATCGATCATTTTAGTTGCTTTTTTCCTCGTGCCACTTCGTCCAGCTTTTTGAGTCACAAATTGGACGTGAAGTTGATTTGCGCTTAACCGTGCCAAAAGTTGATTAGTTTCAGCTTCGAGTTGCGGTAAGACATTTTCAATCATCAATGCTTGAATGCCATTTTTCCCGAAGGCTTGTGCTAGTTCTTGATAAACGCGCTGCTGTTGTTTTGTCGCTTGCAGTTGTTGTTGTCCGTGTTGATATTGTGCTTGTAATTCTTCAAGTTGATTGAATTGTTGTTGAAGTTGTCCTAAATGACTGAGTTGATCGTCAAGCTGTCGTCTGCGTAGCGCTAGTTGCTCTTCTAAAGCTTGAATTGCAACTGTAGGTAAAGGCGTTTGTTCAAGTTGCTGAGTCAAGGATTCCATTTGGGCAATTAAAACTTGACGTTCAGCTGATCGAGATT
Organism: Gloeocapsopsis sp. IPPAS B-1203; assembly: GCF_002749975.1. Lineage (NCBI taxonomy): Bacteria > Bacillati > Cyanobacteriota > Cyanophyceae > Chroococcidiopsidales > Chroococcidiopsidaceae > Gloeocapsopsis > Gloeocapsopsis sp. IPPAS B-1203. Next base: position 243,016 of record NZ_PEIG01000008.1, read on the forward strand.
GAATTGCTTCTTTGAGATCTTGCGATCGCGCTTGCAATTGCGGATACTGCTCTTGAGCATTTTTCAGTTGTTGATAGCGAACTTGCCACGTTTGAGCCTTACGTAATGCTCCTCTAGTGGCGTTGTGTTGTTCGGGTGCGTAGTTAATGATCTTGATGCGTTCTTCTAACTCAGCAATTTGTCTGGCACATTCAGAATAAGTTTGCTGCTCGACAATTTTTTGATTTAATTGCTCAATTTGGGCTTGAATTTGAGGTTGACGTTGTAAAATTTGTGACAGTCGTTTTTGAGCATCTTTTAATTGTCCCTGGCGAATTTCTGCCCACCGCCACCGTTCTATTTCACTGCGGGCTAAAGCATGGTCTTTCTCGTTGTAGTTTAACTGTTGTAATTGTTGCTCGATTTGCTGCAATTCTGCTTGTTTATCCAACGCATAGTCATTTTGCGTTAGCGATCGCTCTAGTTGTTGTTTTTCAGTTACAATCTGCTGCAAGCGGCGTTGTACGTCGTCTGTTGCTTCAAGTTGGGCGGCGAGTTGTCCGCGTTGTTCTCTCAAAGCATCGTAGCCTGCAAGTTCTTGCGAAATTTCGCGATATTCTTGACGCAATACCTGAATTTCACGATCAGACACTGCCATTTGTTCGCGGATAACCCAGAATTGTTGTTGAATCTCCTGTTGTTCGCTTTGGGTTTTTTCGACAACTTTTTGCCAATGGTGTTCAGTTAAAGGGCGATCGCACAGTGGACAAGTTGCATCAGGATTTTGCAGCATTTGCAGTTTTTGCTCTAGTTCGCCCATCTGCTTTTCATAATCGCGCTGATGCGCTTGTAGGCGTTCCATAAAATGACGCCGTTCTTGTCCTTTTTCGCGGACTCTTTCCAGGTAAACGCGCTTTTTCTCTAGTTGATCGAGTTGTACCGCCACATCCATCACCGCTTGCTGCAATTGCGGTTGGCGTTGCTGTTGATGGGTAAGTTGATGTTCGGAAGTTTGTAGTTCTTCGAGTCGCGCCTGAAGTCGCGCTTGTACCCTTTCGAGTTGTGTTTGAATTGTGGTGCGGTATTGTAATAGTGGTGTGACTTGGAGTTGCAACTGATCCAACTGTACTAATCGATTGCGGGCGGTGGCAAGTTGTGCTAACCCTGTTTCAACTTCAGCAGATTTCTGTAACGTGTGCTGAATTTCTTGTTCTTGCTGTTGTAAAGCTGCAAATTGTGCTTCGGCGTGTTGCAATGCAGAGCGAACTTCATTAACTTGCTGCGTGAGTTGCTGCTGCAAGTGCTGGAGTTGCAAAGTAGTGCGAGAATGTTCTTGGAATTTAGCTGAAAGGCTTTCTTCATCTGCTTGCAAGCTTTCGTACTTAGCGTAGCCTGCATGAATCTCATCAGTGTGACTGAGAACTTCCTCAATTGCTGATAATTGTTCATTGATAGCACGACGTTCTTCTGCTAAGCGATCGCTGTCTTGTGTCAAATTTTGATACTGCTGTTGCAGAAATCCTAGCTGTTGTTCCCAGGTTTGGCGTTGGTGTTGAACGACTTGTAAACTTTGCAGTTGAATTGTATCAAAAGCTTGCTGTTGTTGCAGTTGATTGTGTTGTGCTTCTAATTGTGCGCGATCTGATGCGATCGCATCTTTTTGTTGCAACTGATTTTGCATTCCTGCTAAAGTCCGTTCAAGTTCTTCTGCTTTGCCTTTTAGCGATCGCGATAAATCTTTTGCTCTTTCTTCTAAATCGTCATACTGATTGAGTTTCAGTAACTCAGCTAAAATTTCTTTACGCTCAGTCGGACGTTTGAGCATAAATTCATCTGCACGCCCTTGACGAAGATACGCTGAATTAATAAAAGTATCGTAATCAAGCTTGATATGTTCCAGAATTAATTGCTGTGTTGCTCTAACACCTCGTTCTGTCAAAGCCCGAAAGCCATTCGGCGTTGCAATTTGAAACTCTAACGAACTACTTTGCCCGCGATGGCGAGTCCGAATCACGCGATATTGCTGTTGGTTACTTGTAAAAATAAAATCTACTTGAACTTCTTTAGCTCCTGTATGGATGATATCGTCTTCAGCAGCAGCACGACTTTGTCCCCATACTGCCCAAGTCATTGCTTCAAGTAAGGAAGATTTGCCTGCACCATTAGAACCACAAATGCAAGCAATATGCAGCCCCGAAAAGTCAAGGGTGACATCGCGGTAGCTCAAGAAATTTTTCAGTGTTAGTTGAACTGGAATCATCTAGGCTATAGCGCCACACTTGGAATATATCTAAGAAATAACAGTACATTTGCACTGTTGCCTAGTCTATCCACGAGAATATTAGGTTTCTAGCCTTCCAGTCATTACCTTTACGATTCTTAATATTTTGTGTCGATATTGGGATTTTTTAGAATTGACTGAATCCCAGTACAAATTGATAAATACTTTGTTCCAGTAGCACTCAGTTCATCTTTGTTCTATGCACTTGGCGTTCTAAGTAGTCGTACTCTAGCTAGGAAATGTCATCTTCTGCAATCGCTGACGGTTGGGTTTAGTGCTGGCACTCTTATTCTATTACCTTTTGCATTAGGGACTGGAGTTGGTTGATTTTACTTTATTTGGGAATTGTACCCACTGCCCTAGCTTACTTACTCTACTTCAGCGGAATTCGCCATACAACAGCAACCATTGCTAGTATTGCTACTCTACTTGAACCATTAACCGCAACTATACTCGCTTGGTGGTTTTTTGGCGAGCAAATCGGTGCAATTGGGTTACTGGGTGCAGCAATGTTAGTGATTGCAAGTGGACTACTGTATTTAGAAAATATCCGATGATGAGATGTAGGGTAGGCATCTCGCCTGCCCGCGATTTTGTTAGTACTTGACACTTATTAGTGTCAAGCGTAATTACTCGGAAAATTAACAAAAGACGACATATCTGAGCAAAGTATACCTCTAGATAGAAGAAAAAAGCATTACTCCAGACAGAGCTGAATGAGCGATCGCAGAAGTTATTCTAAAAGCAATCCAAAAGATGAGTATCAAAAAATACTAAAAACTCAGTAAATTCCGAAGTCATACATTTCTGTGAGAGAGTAACTTTAAAACTATGTCTACCAACCCTAACGATTACAAAAGCTATAACCGCGAACGCCAAGAGACCCACACTGATACAAATGGAAATACCCACACTAACGTCACGCGTACAAACGAAACATTGAGTGGTGGTGCTTCTAATGCTGAAGCTTACCGCGAAGGCTATGTTCAAGGTCAAGTATCAGAAAATCTTTACCAAGAAGAAGTTTTAGCTGTAAGAGACAACGAAAATGCTTCCCGTGGCTTGTTACTTGGTATTCTCCTTGCTTCACTAGCAGCTTTAACAGCGGGCGGAATTTGGTTACTCAATCAACGTGATGAACCTGTTCCTACAAATGTTATTGTTCCAGCGCCTAACAGCGAACCATCACCATTACCAACTCCAGCACCTGAGAACCAAACAACAATTATTGACAGAGTGAGAGAAGTCCCCGTTCCGGTTCCAGTTCCGCAACCACAAGCCCCAGCCCCAGAAGCACCAGACGTCAATATTACACTTCCTAGTCCTGCTGCACCAGCACCAATAACTCAGCCAGAATCTACACAATCGCAACCACAAGACAGCAGTACAACTTCTACACCAGAGACACAAAGTAGTGAGACAACTAATTCAACTGAGGACTCAACAGATAGCACTTCTGAAGCAGGTAACACTAGTGCTCAGTAATTAATCTTTGACAGTTTATAAGAGTTGGTATGTAAGGTTCTTTTCTTACTTGAAAAGGACTTTTATCTTTTTATTGAGTTTTACTCTAGAGTAAACCACCGATATTGCTTATTTTTAATTAATTGTAGCGATCGCGTTTTAATCGTTTGCTCCCTGAGCAATCTGTTTATCTACCAAATACAAATAGTAATCTTCACCCTGAACAATACTTTTATTTGTTTTATTTTTTTGAGTAACATTTAAAATTTTATTTACTTTTTTTGCTCAGCTCATGATTAACAACTAAAACTGTAGTATTCTGTTGAAGAACTACCTTTTCTAACCTATAGTAAATTCTGTCTCATCTCAATTTTCTCTCTGATTTCAATTAATAAAACCTCTCAAGCGATCGCTCTCTAAATAATATTTTGGTTTAGTAGGGCAACCAGAGGAGCTACTGCATAATTTTACTACCAGAAATTAAATACTGATTTAGATCTTGACTCTTGATAACTTGGTCAACTTCTTTGCTAGCAGAAAATGGATGTAATAAATCCATAGTATAAGTAAACATAATGACCAACACATCAATACACAAAATAATCATGAAAACTAGTTGTTTATATTTATTGAAAAACTTAGTTAGTCTATTAATGCCGCTGTTAAAAGAATATTGTCTAGGGTAATAGCAAGCAAGCTATAAGCATACTATAAATAAAATAAATAAGTGTCTGTTGATTCTGATCCTATTTCACGAAAAATCTGATCCCAATACTTTTGTGCAGCTAAAAAACAACTGTGAGGTCGATATAATTTAAGTATAATTGCGTAATAAGTTCAAGTTACTGATTGTGATAGTTGCCCTAACAAGTTGCGATCGCTGTAATGTGTAGATAGATTAAGCGGTAAAATAACCTTGATAAATAGATCAGCTAACCTTATAAATAGAGAGATGCAAGTATGACCTTAGCAGTTGGTACTGATGCTCCTACTTTTACCGCCAAAGATACAAATGGCAACACTGTCTCGCTATCTGACTTTGCAGGTAAAACGGTTGTTTTGTACTTCTATCCTAAAGACGACACCCCTGGATGTACTAAACAAGCTTGTAGCTTTCGCGATGCCCAACCCGATTATCAAAACAAGGATATTGTTGTTTTGGGTGTAAGCAAAGATGACGAAGCTTCCCACCAGCAATTTACGCAGAAGTATAATTTGAATTTTCCGTTATTGGCAGATACGGACGGATCAATTATCAAGGCTTATGATGTAGACGGTGGCGGTTATGCTAAGCGCGTCACTTATGTCATTGATCCTCAGGGTAAAATCGCTCATATAGATAGTGCAGTGAATACGACAACTCACGCGAGCGATGTTCTCACAGCATTGGGACTTTAATACAGACATCTTGCACGAAAAGAATTGCGAATTTATTCGCTTTTCGGTAGACAAAAAGCCCACCTCCGTGGACTACACCTCTCAAACCTCTAATTTTTAGTACACTTCGTTTGGGTAGGAAGGCGCAGGGCATCTACAATTCGTGCAGGAGACTAATCTTAATACGTAAAATAGCCACAAAGATGTTTTATGCTTTGTGGCTTCTCAATAGTACTACTACGGAGAATCTAATTTTCTAAACGAATTACTGGCGCTGAGTTAGCTGGAGTAACTTGCTGCTGTTGATTAGATTGTTGCATCAACTGTCTTTGCCGTTCGCGAAATGCATCTGCTGCCGAATTGATATTCTGATTTTGTTCATTGGCATATTCGTTTGGATCGCGCATAGTGCCTAGCTGAGCGCGATGAATCAGGTCAAACATACCCCATGAATCATCCGTATTCTGGCTAGAAAAGGGATCGTTGTTACGTTCTCTTCTAAAAATTTCTTGGGGATCGGCACTATTAGTTACTTGCGCCAAGCTAGGTTGAGGAACTAGCAATGCTAGACCAACTCCAGCTACTGTCCCTAACATAATTTGAGTCAGCAAGATGCGTGGTATTTTCATAATCTTGATGGGGTAAACACTGTTGTGATGCTTATATCTTACGCAAGTGACTTGCGCAATAGTGGTTGAATACTAAGTAAAGCAACAAGGCTGAAGCCAAGTAATACTAGCAACGCTCCACCAAAAGTAATTGTTCCCCAAGGTGCTTGCATAACGACACTGCTGAAGTTCCAATTGCTATGAGTGTAAAGATAGCGAATTGGTTCAATTGCATAACTCAGAGGATTCAACGTTGCTACGACTTGTAGCCATTTTGGCATGAATGATAGAGGCGCTAGGGCAGTACTGGCAAATAACAATGGCAAGTTCGTTACAAAAATGACAGCAATTAATTCAATATGACCAGGTAAAGCAAAAGCTAAACCTAAACTTAAAGCTGTCACACCTAAAGCAAGTAAAAAGACTACAAGTGTAATTACACTCAACCCTGCTACATCAGGTAGTCCAGCGCCCAGAAAGGCTGCTGCCGTAACAATAACAGCAGCTTGCAGTAAACTTTGCGTAATAATAAAGATTGCGGAAGCTAAAACAATTGAAAATCGAGAGGCTAATGGTGCCACAAGTAAACGATTTAAAAAGCCAAACTCGCGGTCAAACATCACTGGTAATCCAGCATTGAGTGCGCCAGCAAAAGCAGTAAAAACAATAATGCCCGCACCAAGAAACTGTGCATAACTTTGGCTTGTACCAAACAATCCTTGAGGAGCATTTTGAAATAGGGCACCAAAGAGAATCAACCACATGACTGGCTGAATAATTCCAGCAACTAACGTTGAGGGGCGTCGTTGCAACTGAATAAACAGCCGGCGAGTTAAAGCAAGTGTTTCTTGAACTATTTCACTTAAAAAATTGGGAGTAGCATCTGTATTAAGTTGCGGTGATGCTATTTGCTGCCAATTAATTTCCGATTTAGGAGGTGTAACAGTACCACTCATAATAGTTTTAGATTTGAGATTATAAAATTGATGAAGAAGGGATCAGGGGTCGGAGGTCAGAGTTGAATCCAGAAGGGAGCGATCGCTGTTTGCTTCCAATCTTTATAAAGTAACTATCATCAAAATTAAAACTTCTCTTCTGCGCCATTGAATTACCCTGATCTCCGACCTCTGACCTCTGACCTCTTCTTTATCGCATATTTTGTTTGCGTTCCGCCTTGAGATCGCGGCTTCCCACTGCAGCTAGTTCTGCATCCATGAGTGTTTTTCCCGTCGCAGCTAGGTAAACGTCATCTAGGCTAGGGCGCGACTGAGCGATCCCAAAAACGGGTAAACCCACTGAGTTCAGCGATCGCTGAACAGCAGTTAGGGCATCATTTTGGGGAGTGACAACCAAATTGAGTGAATTACCTTGAGCGCTATTGATAATCACCTCTTGAACAAAGGGTAAGTTCTCCAATAAGTTTTTTGCTTTTTCTGCTTCTTCTTCTGGAGAAAACTCGCGAATGCGTAAGGTAATGCGATCGCCACCCACGCGATCTTTTAATTCTGATGGAGTTCCTACGGCGATAACTTTACCGCGATCAATAATGGCAACGCGATCTGCCAGAGCATCTATTTCTTCTAAATAATGACTTGTTATGAGGACGGTTGTCCCTGCTGCTCGAATTTGACGCAAGAAATTCCAGACAATGAATCGACTTTCAATGTCAAGTCCTACCGTCGGTTCATCTAAAACGAGAACATCTGGTGCATGAAGTAAACCAGCAGCGAGATCGAGGCGCTTGCGAATTCCGCCAGAATATGTTCCCGTGCGCTTGTCTGCCCATTCTTCCAAGCCTAGTAAACTAATGACATTCTTAATTCTTTCTTTAGCGACTGCTTTGGGAAGGTGATACAGTGCTGCTTGCAGCTGTAATAATTCGCGCCCTGTAAGAATCTTGTCAAGTGCAACTTCTTGAGCTACATAGCCGAGTTTTTTTCTAGCTTCTCTAGGGTTGTCAACTACTGAGATACCAGAAACAGCAATATTTCCCGCATCTGGTGTTGCCAAAGTACACAAAATTCTCAGTGTTGTTGTCTTTCCGGCTCCATTTGGACCTAGAATGCCAAATATTTCTCCTGGTTCGACTTGAAAGGAGACGTCTTGAACAGCTTCCGTTGAGCCGTAGCGTTTCTTTAAATTCTCTATTAAAACAGCAGGAGCCATATAATATATCTCTGCTTGCAAAAATACACAATTCTATACAATCTATTTTAAGGCTTTAATGCAGTTGGGGATCAAGGGTGGGCAAAAAGCCCACCTGGTAGCTATTTTGTAACCAAAGCCATCACTGCGGTAGTAACTTGATGTGTAATTGGTAAGCTATCAATCATCATGCCAGCACACAATAGCATCATATAAAGAATTGAGTAGAGGAAGAGCGATCGCGCTTGTTGTTGATTGCTGGGATCGCGCAACAATGCCCAAGCTTTCTTAATAAAGATGCTTCCTAAAAGCAAGGCAACAATGGCATAGAACAGCCCTGAAACATGCAGCGGATAAACAAGTAGCAGTGTTGTGGGAATCAAAATTAAGGTATACCACCAAATCTGCCAAGTCGTTGCTGTATTTCCGGCAACAACAGGTAACATAGGGACTCCTACTTTGGCATAATCATCTCGGATCATCAGTGCCAATGCCCAAAAGTGTGGCGGTGTCCACAAAAATACGATCCCGAAGAGTACCCAAGCTGGTACACTTAACGCACCAGTACAAGCTGCCCAGCCAACAAGGGCTGGAATAGCTCCAGCAGCACCACCAATAACAATATTTTGTGTTGTATGGCGTTTGAGTAGGTGAGTATAGATACCAACATAGAACACAATGCCAGACATGGCTAAGAGTGCACTGAGCAGGTTAGCAAATACTGTAAGTAAAGTAAAAGATATAGTAGCAAGTGCGATCGCAAAAATCAGTGCATCGCGCGATTGCACTCGTCCTGAGGGGAGTGGACGGTGGCGAGTGCGTTCCATATCATAATCGATGTCGCGATCGTAAATACAGTTGATTGTTTGTGCTGCACCAGCCGCAAAAGTACCGCCACTCAAAGTTGCTACAAGTAAAACTGGATCGACTTTACCATCAGAAGCGATCCACATACTCGCAGCAGTTGTGATTAATAAAAGTGGAATGATCCTTGGCTTTGTCAGTTGGTAGTAGCTTTGAATAACTTGAAAAAAGTTTTGATGATGGCGTGAGACACTCGTCTCAATCATATTTGCACCAGTTCCTTAATATTTGAAACAACATACAACCAGATGAGCTAACTCGCGAACAGAATCTGCTCTTGATCAACAAAATTAAATTGTCATTTGCGCTCGATTTTTGTATTGGCTGCAACTTTATCAAATTGATGGTTCAGTTGTAGGAATTGCGATAATAGCTGTTGTGCGATCGCGTAATCCCAATACGGTAAAAGCAACTAGCGTTCCCAGTAAAACTGCACCGACTACTTGGTGTGCTACTGTGAGTGGCTCTACTTGTAGGTGCAAGCGGAATGTTGCTATACCCAACAACATTTGGAGAACCAGCAGCCCACCTGCCATATTTGCGAGTTGTCGTAACGCTGGATGTAATGCAGGAGTCCGCCAAGCAAAAAAGACAACGGTAACAATTGCCAAAGTTGGTGGAACGACGCCAGCGATGTGACTATACATTACGTTACACAGAGCATTACCCGCAAAACACTGATGCAGTGCCCAGCGAGAAGCTACTAAGGCACCCATCAGGCTTTGTAAATAAACAAGACTAGCTGCAATCAAACCTATCCAAGGAAGATTACCTGCTGTACCAGTTCCTTGATAGGGTACTAATGCTGTGCCAATGACAAGTAGTGTCACAAAAAACAGCAGGGCTGTGCCCAAGTGAGCAGTCACAATATCAAAACGTAAAAGTTCTGTGACAGTCAAGCCACCTAAAACACCTTGAAAGACAACTAAGCCAAGCGCAAAAGTTGCCGCCCAAGGCAACCACTGCGGTAACATTCGACGGTTCCACCAAGACAAGCTCGCCAATACGATCGCTCCCAACCCTACCATAGCTGCGTCTAAACGATGAAACCATTCGAGGAATACTTGAAAATTCATTTGCTTTGCTGGGACAAGCTCACCATAACACAAAGGCCAGTCTGGGCAAGCCAGCCCAGCATTCATCACGCGAGTGGCACTACCGATTGCCATCAAAATCAAGGTAGCGATCGCAATTTTCCATACGAGCCGCCGGATTCGTTCTTTTGGCTGCGATTGTTCGCCACTCGTTATAGTTTGTTGATGCAGGACGGATTCGGTCATGAACGATACCTTCTGCCTGTTTGAGAGCTATCAAAGTTAATGTTTTTGTGATTATTTGCTCATTTCCACGCTAGCGCATTCCCAACAGAAAATGAGCTATAGGAAATAAGAACTTTCAAGTGACTGGATCTCCAACTTTTAAATGACATTGACTATCACTCAAATATTATTGTTAGAGTTTGCTTATATAGCAACGGTCAATATTATTAGGATATTATAGAGGCTTAGAACCATTACTCTAAACGACTTTTAACCCTGACCCCTGACTCATGAACTGTAGGTCTGAGAAAAGCGCATCCTCTGACCACTCTTATATCAATGACGTCCATTAAGTAACACAATTTACTTTGCTTAACATCTGCCACAGGTGATACTAGAGAAGCACGCTAACTAAATCTAATTGAGCGATCCCAAAGAAATTAGTAAAAATAACCTTGATTTTCTCGACGGTAGTTTGTCTCTACACTACCGTGGAAGATGAGCAGAGTTAACAATAGAAGTAAAGTCATTAAAATAGCTAAACCGTGAACATTCCATCATCGATCTGGACTTTAATCGTCGGTATAGTCGTAACCATAGTTAGCCTTTGGTACGGTCAAAATCATGGTCTGTTGCCAACACCAGCATCAGATGAAGCCGAGTTGGTAGATAGGCTATTCAATGCAATGTTGACTATCTCCACAGGTTTATTTCTTATTGTGGAGGGTGCCCTAATTTACTCTGCTGTTCGCTTTCGGCGTCGCCCTGGTGACGATTCTGACGGACCACCCATTTTCGGTAATATACCACTAGAAATCTTGTGGACAGCAGTACCAGCAATTCTTGTCATTGGAATTGCGATTTACAGCTTTGATGTTTATAACTCAATTGGTGGCTTCAATCCGCATAGTGTGCATGAGGCACCTATAGGAGAGCAAGCAGTCAGAATGCCAGGAGCAGCGATCGCAGCAACACTGAGTGATACACCGCCAAATACAGATTCTAATTTGAATCAACAGAAGTCTGACGCAGCAATGCAAGACCCAGCAACGGCAGAAGTTCGCAACGCCGATCAAATACCGCAAAGGCAAAACGCTCCAGGTGTAGGAGTTGTTTCTCCGAGCATCGGTGCAAGTCCCGATCAAGAGGGTACATCCCCAGCTTTAACAGTTAACGTTACAGGATTACAGTACGCTTGGATTTTCACGTATCCTGATACAGGCATTACAAGTGGTGAATTACACGTTCCGGTAGGACGCGAAGTTCAAATTAGTATGACCGCAAACGATGTCATTCACGCTTTTTGGGTACCAGAATTACGCCTAAAACAGGATGCAATTCCTGGTAGACAGTCAGAAATTCGATTTACACCGAGAACTGTAGGTGAGTATAAACTGATCTGTGCTGAACTCTGTGGTCCATACCACGGTGCAATGAATACACAATTTGTCATTGAAACACCGGAGGCATTTGAACAGTGGCAGCAAGAGCAGATCGCAAACACAGACTCGCAACAACTTGTTGCAGTCAACTCGGCTGATTTATCTCCAGCAGAATTTTTAGCTCCCTACATCAGCAATTTAGAAATTCAACCGGAAATGCTTCACCAAATCCACCACACTCATCATTAGAGATAGTTAGGAGTTCGACTCATCAGTCTTACTCTCTACTGCCCACTCCCTACTTCCTTTTTCGATATGACACAAGCACAGCTACAAGAAAGCGCTAATCCTGCTCACAGTGAAGAACACGGAGTAAGAAAGTGGCGCGACTACTTCAGCTTTAATACCGATCACAAAGTTATCGGAATTCAATATCTCGTCACAACTTTTATTTTTTACTGTATTGGTGGCGTTTTAGCTGACTTAGTACGCACAGAATTAAAAACACCAGAAACTGATTTTGTCAGTCCAGAAGTCTACAACAGCTTGTTTACACTCCACGCGACGATCATGATTTTCTTGTGGATTGTACCTGCGGGGGCTGGATTTGCCAACTATCTCATTCCCCTAATGATTGGGGCAAAAGACATGGCATTTCCTCGCTTGAATGCAGTCGCGTTCTGGATGATTCCACCTGCTGGTTTGTTACTTATCAGTAGCTTACTTGTGGGAGATGCACCTGATGCAGGTTGGACGTCCTATCCACCTTTAAGCTTGGTGACAGGACAGGTGGGTGAAGCAATTTGGATTATGAGCGTCCTCTTACTTGGTACTTCTTCCATTCTGGGGGCGATCAATTTTCTGGTGACAATCTGGAAAATGCGGATTCCAGGAATGTCGGTAAACCAAATGCCGTTATTTTGTTGGGCAATGATTGCTACTTCCGCAATTACTTTGCTTTCTACTCCTGTACTAGCAGGTGCTTTAATTCTTTTAGGGTTTGATTTACTCGCAGGGACAACATTTTTTAACCCGACTGGCGGTGGAGATCCGATTGTTTACCAGCATATGTTCTGGTTTTACTCCCACCCTGCGGTTTACATTATGATTCTGCCCTTCTTCGGGCTGATCTCCGAAATTTTGCCAGTACACGCCCGTAAACCAGTTTTTGGTTATCAAGCGATCGCTTATTCAAGTTTGGCAATCAGCTTTTTGGGCTTAATCGTCTGGGCGCACCATATGTTTACTAGTGGTATTCCTGGTTGGTTGCGGATGTTCTTTATGATCACAACAATGATCATCGCTGTACCCACAGGGATCAAAGTTTTTAGCTGGGTAGCCACAGTTTGGGGTGGTAAGCTTCGTCTTAATAGCGCCATGCTGTTTGCTATGGGTTTTGTCGGCACGTTTGTTATCGGTGGTATTAGCGGCGTCATGTTAGCTGCTGTACCTTTTGATATTCACGTTCATGATACCTATTTTGTTGTTGCTCACCTGCACTATGTTCTCTTTGGAGGTAGTGTCTTAGGTATCTTTGCGGGTTATTACCACTGGTTTCCTAAGATTACTGGGCGAATGCTCAACGAGTTTTGGGGCAGAGTTCACTTTGCTCTCACGATTGTAGGCTTAAATCTGACTTTCTTGCCTATGCACAAGTTGGGCATGATGGGCATGAACCGACGGATTGCAGTGTACGATCCTAAATTTGAAACAATCAACTTTATCTGCACAATGGGTTCTTATTTGCTTGCCGTTTCTACTTTTCCGTTCATCATCAATGCTATTTGGAGTTGGATGTACGGTCCTAAGGCAGGTAATAACCCTTGGCAAGCATTAACCTTAGAGTGGATGACGACTTCACCACCAGCAATTGAGAATTTTGACAAGCTACCTGTGCTAGCAACAGGACCTTATGACTATGGTATGAGTAATGCTGATGATCAAGAAGTGGAGGATGTGCCACTATCTGATGAAAGAGAACCTGCTTTAGCTGCTGGTCCTAATTCAGCATTACGTGCTGATCCCGATCCCAAATTTGCTGCTAACCCTGAAGACCGCAAATAACTTGATAAGTTGTGAGCAATCAGTTTTTATGGTGGCTCACGATTTACTATTCCTACATTCGTTATCAAATTAAATCATGCAAAGTCAAACTATTGACCCAGCAAAAACAGCGCTTAACTACCATCACACTGAAGCTGAAGCGCATCATGAGGAACATCCAGATCATCGTATTACTGGACTTATTATGTTTCTGGTAGCTGAAGGAATGATTTTCTTCGGTATGTTTGGTGCGTATTTGGCTTTTCGATCTGTGCTACCATCGTGGCCTCCCGAAGGAACACCAGAATTAGAACTTTTGTTACCTGGAGTTAACACGATCATTCTAATTTCTAGTAGTTTTGTCATGCATAATGCAGACACTGCCATCAAAAAAAATGATGTAGGTGGAATGCGTACTTGGCTCGCAATTACTGCGGCAATGGGCGCAATCTTCTTAGCTGGACAGCTTTACGAGTACAGTAATTTAGAATTTGGTCTAACTACCAATTTATTTGCTAGTGCCTTTTATGTCCTGACTGGCTTTCACGGATTGCACGTTTTTATTGGACTAGTCGCGATTTTGGCTGTTTTATGGCGATCGCGTGTTGCTGGTCACTATTCAAATGAAAAACACTTTGGCGTAGAAGCTGCAGAAATCTACTGGCATTTTGTTGATGTTGTGTGGATTGTTTTATTTGGGCTATTGTACATTCTCTAAATCAACTGGCGATCGTATTGAGTTATTAGTCAGTAGCAAAGCCCCTGCAATGGGGTTTTTCTTTTACACAGTGTAGATATCTTTTGCGGGTAATCTATCGAATAAACTTTGTTCTTTAAGAATAATATGATTTTTGGCATCGATAGAGATTTTACCTTCATCTTGAAGTTTTCCTAACAATCGCGTAACTGTCACGCGGGTCGTTGAACAAGCTTCAGCTAATTCTTGATGTGTAAAGCGCACGCTCAAACGAATTCCTCGCTCAGTTGGCTGACCAATTTCTTGTTTTAATAGCTGTAGTAACTGCTCAAAACGATCTTTGACTCGCCTTTGCCCAAAAATAGCTAACAAAGCTTCAGATTGCCGTAACCTTTGATTAATGCGCGGTAATACTTGAGCAGCCAGCAACGGTGATGCAGCAAGTTCGTTAAAGGAGTAGCACAGTAATTGAACTTGGGATAGCGCAGTAGCTTGATATGTGTGTAGCGATGTTAGCTCGACGCCAAAGGGCATTCCAGGTCCTGCCAAACCTACAACAACCTCTTCCCCAGTTTCACTTAAAGTACTAAGCTTGACAATTCCTTGATCGACTTGCCAAATCATTTGTGGCTTAAGCGGTATTAGTTCGCCTTTTAGATAAACATATTTACGGCGATCGCCATTCGATGTTTCTTCTTGATCTGTGCAAGGTTGATCCTGAACAGCATTCACCTGGCGAATACATACTTGCATTTTGCTATTGTTACCTGCGTTACCTATTACGATAGCTACTGTTAATACTACCTTTATAGGTGCCTGATTACGCGGGCAAAGATTTACCACCCACTCCAGCGATTGTGCTTGCTGCAACTGCATCAACTTACTGTAAAGCGCTTGGCGTTCGTCTTCTGCAACAAAAATAATCAGCGGTTTGCCCACCAAAAATCGCTGTGGAACATTAAACAGTTTAGCCGCAGCACGATTTGCTTCTTCTATCTTTCCAGACTTATCGATGACAATATAACCATCAGGAGCAAAATCAAATAGTTCTTGATAGCGGCAAACTTGTAATTCAAGTGCTGCTTGTGTCGCCAAGAGTTCTTTATTCTGACGCTGTAGCTCATCTACTGTTAGTTGTAACTCTTCTGATACAATGCCAAGATTTGTAAGAGCTATCGGTAGCATCTCTTGCGAAGCATCTGGTGAATTACCTAGCTGATATAAACTTTCTATTTGTTTATAGACTGGTTGAGCAAATTTATCTACATTCACATGCTATCTCCAAGAGTAATAGTAACTTAGCTTGCAAAATTTAAACTCGACATTTTCCTTACTGAATATTTAGCCCTTGAAGCAGCACAATCATGTTGGGCTACTGGTGGATGGTTAGCGTAAAAGTGCTTATAGCCTTGTCAACCTTTTTAAGAAACTACGCATTTTTTGCTTAAACCATTCTTTAGAGAGATGCGCCATATCTAAAACTAAGTTACTTTCGTTCCAGAGATTTAGTCAGCTTTGTACTCCTGTCAGGAGTCACTTAAAATGTTGTCTCAATTCTATTAATTAAACAATTATTCTTAACTCTATTGTAGGAGATAGCTTTTACTAAAACATAAAAAAAATATTAGTATATGTCCTTAACTAAGAAATGAGTAGCCTTTACATCCACGAATTATAAGATGAAAAAAGTAAAGAATCTACAGACAATTCACCTATTATTATGGAGAAATTTAAGCTTGAAGTTTTTTTAGTTTTTATGACTATTAATGAACTAAACGTAGCTCACAACAAGGAATAACAATGCATGCAAAACGTGCCGCGCATTTTAGATTTTTTAAAACTGGCAGCAAGAAGAATATCAAAGGGCTGGTAGTAATGCTTTACATAAACAGATAGGAGAATGCGTCTTCGATAAACTTGTAAATTTGTAAATTTAAATTATATTTAAAGTACTAGCTCAACTAGGTGTATACAGTATTTATAGGAATACAAAAAATATGAGTCAGTATAAAATTCACGATGAATATAGTTTGGCAGAAGCTGCTGATATGCTAGGAGAGAAAGCTATGGAGCTAGGCTTAATTCCTAGTTTCGTTGTTCGACACTTTCCTGATAACAGACAGTACTATATTCCTAATGAAAAGGAATCAGAGGCACTCACACCAGAGGAAGCTTACATGAAGCTAAAAAAATTAGTTGAAACAGCAGAACAACAAGCATAAATAGTTTGCTACTAGCAAACTAGTTAGTAGAAGGGCATCAAGAAGCACAAAGTGATCTTATCGTGGTCGGCGTTTGGATACCTTTAAAACGGGTAGTGCTTGATGCGAACTACTAGGCGGCAAATAGCGCGGTGTAGCAATCTCCTCTGTCGGGTAAGGACGGCGCTGCTGTAATAACCACCAACGCAGACCAATAGCCATACTCACAGTGACTAACCCAAACGTAAACAAAGACCAGCGATCGCCTAGTCCGCCAATAACAGCGTCCACCGCTCCCATAGTCACTAATACACTGGGTAACGGCTCTTTACGGTATGCAGATAACAACTTCGGTAGTGCTGCGTTCATCACAAAATTAATATATTCTTTGGGTCAGCTATTATCTCAAGTTACCTATCATCTTAAGACCTACTTTCCAGACTTGCAGATGTCTTTACGCAATTTGCATTGTTTTATGTACAAGACAGCAATTAAGCTGGGCAGAATCATCATTAAGGTACACTGTGAGTCTGGACTGAGATCCGCAAACTATAGTTAGAGCTGAATAGGTCTTTTCTTAGCAACTTTGCTAGCTTGCTTTTGACCTCAGTATTGATATCAAACTCTCTTCTACTCTATCTTAGCCCAAGCCAAGCAAGCACGCCTTTACCTGTCAGGTATTCAATCACAACTAAAATGAGAAATCCAATCATTGCTGCTCTGCCATTCAAGCGTTCGGCATACTCATTAAATCCAAACTTAGGTTCCTCTAAGCTAGGAGTCGTTGTAGGTTGTGGCTGAGTTGTCATTTGCTAAACCTCTAAATTGTAAGGAAATTGGCTAGGAGCTTCTATAAGAATTGAGATTAAATTGTACCCAAAATTACGTTTTATTTACATTTCTTTACTATATCGTACAAAGTGACTTGTCAAAAGTGGTATCTAAAGACAGGTACTAGTCTACGCAGGAGATTGACGTAGTATATGAGATTACACTCGCTATCTCGCCACTTGCAGCGGACGCGCTTAAGCTAAAAACAGATGTAGAAGAAAATCATCAAAAATGGAAATTGGCGTTCCTAAAGAAACAAAAGATCAAGAGTTTAGGGTGGGCTTGAGTCCGAGTAGCGTGCGAGTTCTTAAAGAGAATGGTCACAATATTTTTGTAGAATCACAAGCAGGTGTTGGCGCTGGGTTTACAGACGAGGATTATCGCCAAGTTGGAGCAGAAATTGTTTCTACTGCTAAAAATGCTTGGAATCGAGAACTTGTTATTAAAGTTAAAGAACCGCTACAGCCAGAATATCAATTTTTACAAAAAGGACAACTGCTATTCACCTATTTGCATTTAGCAGCTGATAAAGCTTTAACAGAGCATTTAATTGATTGTGGGGTAACAGCGATCGCCTACGAAACGGTAGAAGTCGCGAGTAGCACAAATAAACTACCACTTCTCACACCTATGAGCATTATTGCTGGGCGCTTATCTGTACAGTTTGGCGCTCGGTTTTTGGAACGTCAACAAGGAGGGCGCGGTGTTTTATTAGGTGGTGTCCCTGGTGTCAGATCTGGAAGAGTGGTTGTTTTAGGGGGTGGAGTTGTCGGTACAGAAGCAGCACGAATCGCAATCGGCATGGGTGCTACTGTTCAAATCTTAGATGTCAATGTCGAACGATTATCTTACTTAGAAACACTATTTGGCTCTAGAGTTGAGTTACTTTATAGTAATTCTGCGCAAGTTGATGCTGTCGTGCCAGAGGCAGATCTCCTTATTGGCGCTGTTTTAGTTCCTGGACGACGAGCGCCGATTCTTGTCAGTCGTGCATTGGTTGGACAAATGCGTCCAGGTTCAGTAATTGTCGATGTGGCAGTTGACCAAGGTGGTTGTATTGAAACATTACACGCGACGAGTCATACCAAGCCTACATATGTTGCAGCAGGGGTAGTTCACTACGGTGTTCCTAATATGCCAGGAGCCGTACCGTGGACAGCAACACAAGCGTTGAATAATAGTACTTTACCTTATATCGTGCAGTTAGCTAACTTGGGAATGCAAGCGATGCAAACTAATCCAGCTTTAGCAGCAGGTGTGAACGTCCAAAGTCATCGTCTTGTACATCCGGCAGTACAACAGGTGTTTCCCGACTTAGCTCTTTAGCAAAAAGGCAAGCTGATGTCAAGTGCGCTAGCTTAGGAATATAACAGTGATTTTACTATCTCACTGCGTCCTAGAGGTTCACTTATGGCTCACTTAAATCAGCGTCGCCCGCAAAACGTGAGTGGAGACTTTTACGTTGATAGCACCTGTATTGATTGCGATACTTGCCGTTGGATGACTCCAGAGGTGTTTAATCGTGTAGGAGAACAGTCAGCAGTTTATCATCAGCCAGTGAATCAAGGCGAGCGACTGCGATCGCTGCAAGCACTTTTAGCGTGTCCGACAAGTTCGATTGGGACAATCGAGAAGCCACACGATATTAAAAAAGCACAACAAAGCTTTCCCATTCCAGTCGCCGAGAATGTTTACCACTGCGGCTACCATGCCGAAAATTCCTATGGCGCAGCAAGTTACTTGATTGTCCGTCCTGAAGGTAATGTTATGGTCGATTCACCTCGGTTTACACCGCCATTGGTGAAGCAAATTGAGAAAATGGGAGGAATTCGCTACTTGTATCTCACACACAAAGATGATGTTGCCGATCATCAGAAGTACCACGAGTATTTTCAGTGCGATCGCATTCTGCATCGAGACGATATAACTTCTAGTACCCGCAGTGTCGAAGTTCAACTGACAGCTTCACAACCTGTTGAAATTGATTCACATTTACTCGTTATTCCTGTACCTGGGCATACTAGAGGGCATACAGTTTTACTCTACAAGCAGTTTCTCTTTACTGGAGATCACCTGGCTTGGTCAGAGCATCGCAATTCACTCGTTGCTTGGCGCGATGTTTGCTGGTATTCTTGGTCAGAACAAATTAAATCGATGCGGAAGTTGACAAAATACGCTTTTGAGTGGGTATTACCAGGTCATGGACGCAGACATCATGCCGATGCTGATAAGATGCAGCATCTACTACAGCAGTGTATTGCCGAGATGGAAGCAGCTTGAATGTCACAAATAGCCATAAACAATTAACCATTTCAACTAGATCTTCATAACTTAGATAAAAACACTATCAGCCTTACTTGAATCATCACAAATAAACCAAAATTCCGACTCAATAAAGGAGTTAAGGTTGTGATATTAAATTTGAAAAGTCTTACTGTAGTTAATATTGCTGGTATATCAAAAGCAATTGTGTATATTGTAGAGTCTGTAACTATTACAGCTAGTTAACTATTTTTAGTTTAGCTGGGAAGTATTGAAATAAATACTACTGTCTGTGCCTATGCTGCACGGATGTGGGTAGTATTGCAACAGTTGCCTATACAAACTGTGCTTTAATTGCTCAAAGCATATCATCCTCAAGCTTCTTAGCTATCATCGTTGAGTTACAGCTAAACAATACAAACCTTGTTAAAGATAAACTGTAAATCTTATGACCGAATCGCTGCGCGGCTTTAAACGTTTGCCCGATCTTCCTGAAGGAACTTACTCAATTATATTAGCTGCGGCAATTTATGGTTTAACCATTGTGTTAACTAAAGGAGCATTAGAACAAATACCACCATTTACCTTATTATGCATTCAAACTGCTTCTAGCGTGGTTGTTCTCTGGACAATCATTATTTTCCAAGGTATCCAAGTTCCTTTACAGTGGAATACACTCAAATTGAGCTTAATAGGACTGCTCGAACCAGGTTTATCTTACACTTTTGCTGTGTTTGGACTATCGTTGACAACAGCCAGTAATTCCACATTTATTAGCACAACTGAACCTATTGTTACCATTGCCCTATCATGGATAATTCTGCGCGAACACATTAATTTTCCTCTGATTGGGTTAGGACTATTAGCCTGTGTGGGGGTTGCGTTTATTTCTATTCCTAATGCAACTTCAATCGGTCAAGGATCAATCTGGGGAGATCTGCTTGTTTGTCTCAGTGTTTTGTTTGCTTCACTTTATGCAGTGACGGCTGCTCGTTCAGTTCAACGTTTACATCTTGTAGCATTAGCGGCAATTCAGCAATCTGTTGCTCTCATTCTCTTTATGATGATGCTATTAGGCGCATTGTTTTTGGGTCTAGAGTCTTTTGAGTTTGTACCTGCAATGTGGGGTAGCTTACTTATTGCTGTTACATCAGGAGCATTTGGATATGGATTAGCATTTTTACTTTACCTAGCTGCTGTGCGTTATTTACCTGCAAGTAGACTTTCGCTTTACTTAACATTGACTCCTGTTTTTGGAGTTATCAGCGCTTACTTAATACTAGGAGAGCGGCTTTTAGTTTCACAAGGAATGGGAGGTAGTTTGATTTTACTAGCAGTCGTTAGTATCTCTCGCGTACCGCATGAATAAATGAATTGCTCTCAACTCACCATAATTTGAGAAGGTACAGCTCGCCACAACTGATCTAACCGATTTGCAGGCATTGTAAGATACAATACATCTCCTGCACTCAAATATGTGTCTAATAAATCCCAGCCGTGGATCGTTTGGCAGTTAGTTTCGATATATAACGGAACGAAATCAGATTGCATTGCAGTTTCTTTGACGCGCTGACCGCAAAAAGGATGCGAAGGTGTAATTAAAGTTGCTAAAGCTACCCAAAGGCTATCTGCAGTGATACCATTACCTAAGATGCGCCCACCTAAAGCTGCGGCGGCAAAAGCAGGGGCTGCAAGTTCAGCTGGACTCAACACCGCCTCGAATTCAAAGACTTGTTGTGCCATATGGGCAAAGTCTGGATGTTCATAGCGAACGATCGCGGGAATACTTGGTGTTAATGTTTTAGCATTAAGGGCAATTTCTAAGTTAACTGCATCGTTACTTGTCACAATTAACAAAGCGCCTGCTGATTTAAGATTCGCAGCTTGTAATGTTTCAGGCAAGCTAGCATCACCTTGAATAACTGGAATACCTAATCCACGAGCAGTATTGAGAAATCTATTATTAGGATCGCGTTCGATAATGACGACTTCATGCCCACTCGCATGGAATTGTTGCACAACTTGCACGCCAATTCCGCCTAAACCGCAGACGATGTAATGATTGCGTTGGGGAACTCGTGCCGCATCCCAAAACTGTTTGAAGCGCGTGCCTAAGACAAAATCATTAAGTAGCGCGTAACAAATCCCAATAATACCTGCGCCAATTAACATCATGAACGCTGTAAACACTTTGATACTATCAGGTGCTTTTTCGACAACTTCTTCTTTGCCACCAGCACCTGTGATCATACCAACCGAAAAATATAAAGCATCAATAATCGAAGTGTTTAAATCAAAACAGATATAAGTGAGTGTGGCAGTAAAGATAGTTACGAGCAGGACTAGCGTCACAATCATTAAAGATTGTCCATGTTGGCGAAATTGACGTAAGTTAGTGAGTACTTTTAGTAGTTTAGAAATTGCTGACTTTCGCATTGTACGGATATTTGGCTGCGTACCAACAATCAGCCGATCGCCTACTTGCAACTGTTGCCCTGAACTGACTGCACAGACAAGATCAATTTCACCTCGTACAGGTAAATAGTAAATCAACATCCGAGTGCGATCGTCCCATAAATTACTTAATAAGCGCCCGCGCCACGGATGGTGCTCGTGAATATATTCTTCTTGGATAGGCCAAGTTTGATTAAATAGTTTAAGTTGTCCGATCGCTCGACTTCCGAGTGCAGCAAAGTAAAATACAGGTGCGGCTAAACCGGAAACACTCATACTGACGTGATCTGGTAAGGTGTGGTCAAGGCGATCGCCTAAGTTAGCATTAAATAAACGATTGATAATCCGAATTCGCGGATTGAGTACTCGTGCTTGAATCAGAATTGCCAAATTCAAAGCATCATCACTGTTTGCCAGTACTAATGTTTGGGCGGTTTCAATTTCTGCAGCCTGTAAAGTTGTTGCTGCTTGGAGATCCCCCACAACAATCGTTTCCTCTTTGGGAATTAGTTGATGATGAATGCCAACGACACTTGCTCCTTGTTGTCTGAGTAAACAAAAGATTTTGTAGCCCGTGCGTTCTAAGCCGCAGACAATAATTCGAGTCATATCTCAGTCACAACCAACAGTAGCAAGCAAAAGTAATCTACTGTTGTCTAAATCACCATTTTTGACTACTAATGACGCACATACTGTAGCTGAAAACACTGCTACCTAGAGTTTGTGACTCAGAAAGACAATAAGTTATAGAAAGATTTATATCGGTGGTAACTTTAATTCAGTTAGTAACATATTAATTTTTTTGAACTGCTAGAAAACCCTGCTAAATATTCTCAAATAATTAACGGTTTTCTCTTGTTTGAGCCGTTATCAATTTTGTGGTACTTTAAGTATTACTGTGTAGTTATTAAAATGTTGTTTTCTTTTTGTTTTTTTGCATAGATAAACCTATCATTATATAACGCAATAGCTTACCCAAATTTAGCGACTTTACTCTGGATCGCTCAAGCGCGTAAACGGGCGACTCTGCCTCAAATCTTGGATCACTTGTGTTCCACAAACGAACGCGACTGATCCAATAACCACAATTGGCAACCAACCTACACCAATTAAACCGATCAGCAAGACTAGTACAGCTGCGATGAGCCGGTATTTGGTTCTGATTTTGCAGTATACGATTGTACCAGTGCGGTGTAAAATTGCTAAAGCAAGTAAGCATAATGCGACTGCGCCGCAAAGTAGCCACCGTTGAGGAGTAGGTAAGGCAACATTAGCTTCAGTTAACAAGACTTGTTCTACACCAACTCCAGTTGCAGCAATACCGATGACTAGCGGTAGATGCGTATAAAGCCATGCATTCAAAACTGCTATGCGTCCTTCGTTACGTGCACGTTGAACTGCCGAAACTCCAATATTATCAAAGTAAAGCCACCACAAGCTAAACGCAATACTCAAGCCGAAGACAGCAGCGATCGCACTGCCAATATCCCATTCTTGCTCAGAAACACCATCCACAACGGCAATAATCGCCTCACCCAAAACAATAATCGTAAACAACCCGAAACGTTCAGGTAAATGTGCCGCGTGGGGTAGCAATCCTGTTATGAATTTTCTAGCAGTTAATGGTGTGGCAAAGTCAATAATTAAGCCGAATGCCCAAAGAATGAAACGTAGCGGTGGTGAGACAAATGCTGATATGAGCCACAGCAACGCCGCAATAGCGAAACCTCTAGCGTAATAATTTGTTAGCGATCGCGCTACGCTGACGTGTTTTCCCGCACGAATATACTCAAAAACGAGTAATGCCCGTCCTGCAGCATATGCAAGAGCAAAACCAGGTGCATTTTCGGCTAAACCGTGATGTACATTCACAGCTAAAGCTGCGATCGCCAGCATTTGCATTGCTGTAAGTATCCGATGCACGATGTCGTCGGTATCAAAGCGGTTCGCATACAGTGTTGTGCCAATCCACGACCACCATACAGGAATAAATAGAACAACAAAGCCACAAAATCCTGACAGCGAAACATCATCATTGAGGTTGTGTGCAAGTTGAGAGACGGCAACAACAAACACCAAGTCATAAAACAGTTCTAACCAGGTGGCGTGGCGTTCTCCCTCGCTATCTTCGCCTATGCGTAACCGTGGAGGTTGTAACCAGGTTTTCATCATGATTTTGAATTGAATAAGTTTGCAGCGCAAGCAAGACAAAATCTCTGAAGGCTTGTGAAATACAGTTTATGGTATTTGTGGTGAAAGTCATCTGTATTATTAAAGTAGCTCTAAAAGTAAAGAGCAATCTTCAGCATTGACACTACCAACAAATATGGCGATCGCTAGATCATTCCTTGATATCATAATTTTCTTTGGTAATGATGCGATCGAGGTAGTAGCAAGATTCTACCTTTGTTTGAACATTCCATACCAGGATAGCTTTATCTTTCTGGAACCGTTTTGAATAGGGGTTAATCTAGGAAAAACAAGATTAGACTATTACAGCTAAGATGGAGACTCACATTTTTGCAACCCGAGTATTTACTGAATTATCCACCCAACTAGTACGCGCCTTTGACGCAATCTACAGTGGTTGGATTCTATGGAACTTGTTCTTAGCTTTTGTCCCATTAGCACTTAGCTTTTGGCTATTTCGGCGCAAAACACACTCTCGTTCCTTTGTGTGGTGGGTAGTTTTTGTTGTTTTCGTGGCTTTTCTGCCTAATGCACCTTATGTACTCACAGATATTATTCATCTTATTCGCGGAATACGCCCTGGGCTATCTCCGTGGGTCATTACGCTGTTTGTGATCCCTGTGCATCTATTTGCCATGCTTATTGGTTTTGAAGCGTACGTCGTTTCTTTAATTAATCAAGGTTATTACTTAAGACGTCAGGGCGCAAGACAATTTGTTGTTTGGGGAGAACTGATCGCCCATGTTTTGTGTGCAGTTGGAGTTTATCTTGGTAGATTTCGCCGCTTTAATAGTTGGGATTTAGTAACAGAACCTGGTAGTGTTCTACTCAGAACGGTTAATGATTTAACTGAGCGACGCCCACTCTTTGTTGTTTTTATTATCTTCATTATCCTTACTATATTTTATTGGATTATGAAGCAGTTAACTTTAGGGCTTGTGCTACGGATTCATTACGCACGCGCAAGAGTTGATATTGACCAATATCTATAGAACTCGTCTTGGCTGTTTACTATACTCAACTGATGGGGTGACAGGAGGGCTAAAAGTAAAGCTAGATAATAGTTTTAAGCTTTGGGTCAAAAAAAGATAGGCTGGCTATTGACATCGCCTGCCTATCACAAAAAATGCTGCCTAAATTCTATCAGA